>JAFXZT010000104.1 GCA_017541145.1 Bacteroidales bacterium
AGGATAGTTGTACCAAGTATCGCCAAGCATTGCGTATGCGGCGGTGGTCATCTGTTCGGGATTTTCCATTGCAAGTTCCTCGCTGATAACACCTTCCGGTTTTACCTCAATAAAATCTTCGCAGCCGGAATTTGCAAGCAACGCTGCCGAAGCCAATATGATGTTTAAAAATCTTTTCATGTTTGTAATAATTATGAATTGTGAATTGTCAATTGTGAATTGTCAATTATGAATTGTCAATTCCTAAAATCCTACTTGCAAACCAAATGTGAATGATGTGTAGTGAGGATATGCCCAGTTGGGATTTTCGGGGTCGGATACTGTGAACGATTTGCTCTTTGCAGTAAAGAGGTTGTTGCCAGAAACATAAACCCTTGCATTAGAAAGTTTTACACGGCTCAATACTGTTTTAGGTACATTGTAACCTATTTGCATAGTACGCAACTTAAACCATGAACCATGTTCTACAAAGTAAGTAGAAGCGCGTCCCTCATCGCCAGTGTTGTTGGTTGTAAGCATCGGAATATCAGAACCCGTATTTGAAAGATTCCAAGCATCAAGCATACGGTTGCCCTTGTTGCTACCAGCATCTGTCAAAGAGTAGAAATCTGTTTGGAATTTTTGATCGTTGTATACGTCAACACCACAAAGACCTTGGAAATAAAGTGTTAAATCGAAATCTTTGTAAGTGAATACAGAATTGAAACTCCAAGCAAAATCAGGAACAGGATTGAAAATCCAAGTTCTATCATCACCATTGATAACACCATTGCCGTCGACATCACGATATTTAAGACCGCCAAGACGTGCATTTTCTTGTCCCGAAGACAAAACTTCTTCACGTGTTTGGTACAAACCGTCAACAACATAACCTACAATAGAGCCGTAAGGACGCTCGCTTTCTACGAGATTTTCTCTTGTGGTAAGAGCGTATGAACCTGTTGTTGTTTCGGGCAAGTAAGTAACTTTGCTACGATAGAAATCTGCATTAAATGTAAAATCGTAACCGAAATGATTTTTGTAGTTGTGACGATAACCAAGAGAAAGTTCCATACCACGGTTTTCGAGATTAGGACCATTGAGCCAAGCAGCACCACCTTCACCCATAGCACCAAGATAAGCAGGTTTAATCAACATATCTTCAACCTTTTTGATGTAAACGTCGTAAGTACCATAAACATCACCATTTAACAAAGAGAAGTCGAGACCAGCGTTGTATTGAATTGTAGTTTCCCATCTAAGTTTTGGATTCTCTGTTTGTTCAGCACGGAAACCTGAGGGGAAAATTCCAGAGCCTTGAAGTAACAAGTCGTAAGCTGCCGACATATTTCTGTCGGAACCGTAATCGGCAACGTAAAGGCCGTAACGAGCTGTATTAGAGATGGCTTGATTACCAGTTTTACCCCAAGAAGCACGGATTTTAAGATCGTTGAGCCAATCAATATTTAGATTTTTCGACAAACGATAACCGAGAGTAGCTGCAGGGAATACACCATAGCGATTGTCGGAACCAAATCTTGAAGAACCGTCTCTACGAATTGTAAACGATGCAAGAACAAGGTCATCGTAGTTGTAATCGAATTTTCCGAAGAACGAAACAAGGTTGTAACCCTCTGCAATACCAGTACCGCGAGTTGTGCCGGTTGCAGCATTTGGCCACATATATTCGTAGTTTTCTACGTCGAACATCTCTGCGTATGCAGCGAAATCATTACGGCGTTGTTTGAAAAGTTCCATACCAACAAGAACATTGAAATTATGTTTTTCAGCAACATCGAAATTGTAATTAGCAGTATTGGAGAGAGTCCACTGAGTATTGTCGGCACCGCTTACGGTTGTGCTCGGAGTGCTGTTGTTAACAACGTCAGAATGGAAAGTATGATTAACAGAGTGAATAAATCCGTAATCGTAGTCAAGACCGAAATTAGAACGAAGAACAAGACCTTTAATAGGTTTGATGTCGATATAGCCGTTACCGAAAATACGCATAATTTTAAGGTCGTTGTCGCGATTCATATAGAGTTCGCGCATAGGATTTTGACGGTCGCTCATACCGCCGACAGGACCTGAGAAAGTCTCACCGTCTTCTTCGTAAACGGGCAATGTTGGCGACATCTTCAAAGCGTTTTCCATTGGAGAAAGTCCGCATTGAGAAGTGTGTGTCAAAGTGAAATTCTCGCCTACTGTAACGTACTTACCAAGATTGAAAGAAGTGTTGATACGAGCCGAAATATTTTCAAAATCAGTGTATTTCAAGATACCTTGATTATTTTTGTAACCAATAGAGAAAAGAGCGGTATAATTGTCGTTGCCATTAGAAACCGAAAGGTCGTAGTTTTGAGAAAAACCAGTTCTTGAAATTTCTTTCAACCAATCGGTATCGGAGAATTTCATTGTTTTGTTGGCGTTCATGTAGCCATCGTAAAGACCATCAACAGTGTAGTTTTCGGTTTGCATTGTAGCATTGTTGAAAGCAGAGATTTTCATACCGTTAGCGGCATTCAAGTTGAGACCGTAGTTTTCGGCATATTTCACGGGGTCGAGCCCGTCGTTCAAAGCCGCCTGAGCCATTGCTGTTGCGTATTCACGAGTGTTGGAGAGCTTCATCATTGTCTGCTTGTTGTAATATTGAGCAGTGAGGTTGGCAGCAAAGTCGATTCTCGGATGATCAGACTTTTTACCTTTCTTAGTAGTGATGATGATAACGCCGTTGGCAGCGCGGCTACCGTAGATAGAGGCCGAGGCAGCATCTTTCAAAACTTGCATACTCTCGATGTCTTGAGCATTGAGAGTGTGATTAAGGTTTGTTGTAGTCGGCACACCGTCGATTACAAAGAGCGGATCTTGCGACGAATTAAACGAACCTACACCACGAATTCTCACTGTACCAGCACCCATTGGCGAACCGTCGGCAGTGATTGTAACGCCAGCCACTTTACCTTGCAATGCTCTCATGGGGTCGGAATCGGAAGAAGTTTTGATGTCGTCGGTTTTCACTACGGATACAGCTCCGGTCAAATCTGCCTTACGTTGCACCGAATAACCTGTTACCACAATTTCGTCAATTTCGGTGAGATCTTCTTTAAGAGTGATTTTTAAATTATCACCGGCAGAAACTTCAACGCTCATGTATCCTATATAAGATACAACGATAGTTTTGCCTTTTTCAACTGAGAGTTGAAAATTACCATCGAGGTCGGTGATAGTACCATTAGTAGTACCTTTTTCTACAATTGATGCCCCAATTATTGGGTCGCCAGCATCGTCGATGATAGTTCCGGAAATAGTGCTTTGTGCAAAAACTTCCTGACTTATCAAAACGAGCAGAAAACACGTCAATAGATTAATAAGTCTTTTCATTTGAGTTTAAAATTTAAAAGTTAAAAAAATTAATATTTCTGATTGCTAAATTACGATATTGTGCTCTTGAAATGTTGAAATAATCGTTCAAAGGCAATAAATTTTGTTACATTGTAACATTTTTGAAAGAAATGAACGATTTTTTTTCGCGCGTCTCTACCGAAAAATTGTTTTGCAAAAAATAAAATTGAAATTATATATTTGCATTCCTATTGCTATAAAAGACATAATAATGAAAAATACAATTAAAAACACCGTGAGCCTGAACTTATACTTGAAGTTGACGGCGAAATAAACGAGACGAAGAAATCACCCGACAAGAGTGGGATTCCTTGCCGGAATTTTAAGTGAAATTATTAAACTATTTAGTCGGATTTTTTTTTTGACTGTAATTTGTCATTACTATGCATCATATTATGTCAAAATAGAAAAATCATAACTTGTTAAAATGTTGAAAATTAGTTTATTATTAATAATTTTGTTAGATTCAGAAATAATATCTACTTTTACACATTTAATTTTTGTAACATAATTTTTATTAAGATAATGACATTTACCGAAAAATGTAACCCGATATTCGTTCAAGCAATCAACGATTATCACAAAACAGACAATGTTGACACTCCTATAAATAATCCTTACGAGTTGAAAAGTATTGAATATTATCTTTACTTAAAAAATTGGATTGATACAGTACAATGGCATTTTGAAGATATCATTCGAGATCCGCAAATCGACCCGAAAGAAGCTTTGGTCTTAAAACGCCGTATCGATAAGAGTAATCAAGATCGTACTGATTTGGTGGAACTTATTGACAGTTATTTTTACTCAAAATACAAAGATGTAAAAGTAAAAGCTGATGCTACAATCAATACAGAAAGTCCGGCGTGGGCTGTTGACCGTCTAAGTATTTTGGCGTTGAAAATTTATCACATGCGCGAACAAGTGGAACGTGATGATGCTGAGCCGGAACACAAGGCAAAATGCGCAGAAAAACTCGCTGTTTTGCTCGAACAACAAAAAGACTTGTCAACTGCTATCGATCAGTTAATCAGCGATATCGAAGCCGGTAATAAGTATATGAAAGTTTACAAGCAAATGAAGATGTATAACGACCCTGCTACAAATCCTGTTTTGTACGGTTCTGCTAAAAAATAATGGCTAAGTCAATCAAAAAACTACTTATAACAAGATTTTCAGCTTTGGGAGATGTGGCGATGACCGTTCCTGTAGTTTGGTCATTTGCAAAGGCTTATCCTGAAGTTGAAATTGTTGTTATGAGCCGACATTTTATGCAGCCTTTTTTCTCGACATTGCCTAAAAATGTGAGTTTTTGCGGCGTAGATCTCAAAAAACAATATCATGGTTTAATCGGTTTGATGAAATTGGCGAGAGATATCAAGGCTATGGGTTTTGATGCTTTCGCAGATTTTCATGACGTGCTGAGAACCAAGGTTTTGAGAGCAAGATTGATGTTTGCAATTTCAAATCGTGCAAAAATCAATAAAGGTCGTCTTGAGAAAAGAAGTCTTTGTAAACGCGGTGCTGCATCTTATCATCAATTAAAAACTTCGGTTGAACGTTATGCTGACGTTTTGAGAAAACTTGGTTTCCGTTTTGAGGTTAACTTTCAATCGATTTACGCAGATTCCCAACCTCAATTATCAGAAAATGTAACATCGTTGCTTGTTGGAACTGACGGATGCAAAAAAGTTGGAGTTGCGCCTTTTGCGGCAATGAAAGGAAAAATTTATCCGATTGAAAAGATGAAACAAGTTGTAAATTTGCTTTCGTCAAGCGGTGTAAAAGTTTTTTTGTTTGGTGCCGGCGACAATGAAAAATCTGTTTTGGAAGATTGGGAACATCAGTTTAACAACGTGGTTTCTACAGCCGGACGACTTGGCGGAATTGCCGGTGAATTGCAGTTAATCAGCAAGTTGGATGCAATGATTAGTATGGACAGTTCCAATATGCACTTTGCATCTTTGGTTGGTACAAGAGTAATTTCGGTATGGGGTGCAACTCATCCTGCTGCCGGATTTTTGGGATACAATCAAAGCGAAACTGATGCCGTTCAGCTCAATTTACTGTGCCGACCATGTTCTGTTTACGGCAAAACGCCTTGTAAATTTGGTGATTATAGATGTCTCGATATCAATCCGGAAGCAATTGTTGAAAAAATTAATAAGTAACTTAACTTTTTTATTATCACCGAATTAAACAAATTAAGACGAATTATTTTCCATTAATTTTATTGGTAAAATCCGTTTAAATTAGGTGATAAAAAAATAAAACCCCGAACTTTTTACAAATTTCGTAATGAAGTTCGGGGTTTGTTTTATTAAAATTCAAAACTTTTTTTCACAAAATCAAGATATTTTTGAGAGAAAAGTTTGCTGTTTTCTTCTGTGTAACGTACTTGTGTGAAAACTTCGGCTAAGTTGTTGAGATTGTTTTCTTTTACAAAATTTTTCATCTTGTCGAGATTTTCAAGTTCCGAATAATATTTGTTGATATCTTCGTCGGTGTAATCGCGGTATCTTTCAAAATGTACAACTGCTTGATACGGAAGTCGTTCTGTAAGTTCGTAAGGTTTGCGTTCAGGATATCCGGCACACATCGTTACTACCGGAACTACGCCTTTAGGTAAGCATAAAACTTCAGCAATTTCTTCTGCGTTGTACATCGTGGTTCCGAGAAAACAAATACCCAAACCGCAACATTCAGCTGCTACGGCTGCATTTTCAGCGGCTAAAACAGTGTCGGTCAATGCTGTAGAAAACCACAAAAAGTTGTCGTAAGAAGGTTTTGTTCCTCTTAGTTTGCACCATTTGTTGAATCTGTTGATGTCAGCGCAAAACGTAAAAACCAATGGTGCTTTTTTTACCATCGGCTGGTTGAAATGCAATGGCAGCAAATCGTCTTTTACTTTCGGTTGTGTTGACATTATTATGCTGTATAGTTGCATGTTACCGGTGTTCGATGCTCTGATTGCAGCGTTGAATATTTTCATTATGATTGTATCTTCTACAATTCTTGTTGAAAAATTTCTAACACTTATATGGTTCATTAATTCATTCTTCGTCATAATTATATGTTTTTTATGAGTATATCGTTACCGTGATTTTTCTGGAACCTCCATTGTTTCTAAATTCGCACAAATATATTCCTTGCCAAGTACCCATGTCAAGTTTTCCGTTAGAGATAGGAATTGTTAACGAAACTCCCATCATCGACGATTTGAAATGTGCCGGCATATCATCATCGCCTTCGTAATCGTGTACGTAGCGCGGGTCGCCGTCTGGCACAAGGTGATTGGAAATTGTTTCCATGTCTTGACGTACAGCCGGATCGCAATTCTCGTTTATAGTAAGAGCTGCCGAAGTGTGTTGTATAAACAGGTTGATAAGTCCTGTTTGCGGCAGGTCGCCTGTTTCTTTCAGTATTTTACTTGTAATCAAGTGATAACCACGCCCAAATGGCTGTAAATATATGTGTTTTTGAGTTATCATTTTTTAGCATTTTTAATTGGTACTTTGTAGGAATTTTTCACAACTCCCATTATAAACGAGCTGTTTAGTCCGCCTATGCAGTCCAATTCACCCAAAATTTTCATTACGAATTGTTGGTATTCTTTCATGCTGGCAACGTAGATTTTCATCTGAAAATCATAGTCTCCTGTTATGTTGTAACATTCACCTACTTCGTCCATGTTTTGAATCGCTTCCATGAATTTTGTGGCGTTTTCGTACGAATGTTGTTTTAGTTTAATATTGCAAATTGCCATAAAAGCGCAGTCAAGTTTTTCTACATCAAGTACAGCGATGTATTTTTTGATATAGCCTTCGTCGCGCAATTTTTTTACACGTTCAAAGACGGGTGTCGGCGATAGATGTACTTTTAGAGCCAACTCTTTGTTGGTAAGTGATCCGTCTTCTTGCAATGCCGATAAAATTTTCAAATCGGTTTCGTCTAGTGTCATTTTTTTCGTTTTTTATTCCCAAGCCTTAATTCAGTTTTTTGCTTTTATTTCTCTTCTTTTTGTAAAAATTACTCTTTTTGAAAAGAAGTTTTGTGAAAACAACGTTTTTTTCTTAATTTTTATTATTCAAAAAAAATGCTTTTTTGCTGAATTATTGCTTATTAATTATTAGAGCATTAAATATTTTAAATTACATATCAAAAGTAGATATATTTTTTATATTTGCAAAAATTTTCAGAAATATATTTTATTGAACATTTGATACTAAATTTATATGACCAAATCACGAATTGCGATAGTAGGAGCGGGGGCAGCGGGGTGCTTTTGTGCTGTCAATGTAAAAGAAAATTTTCCTCAATGCGAAGTTTTTATTTTTGAATCGGGACTAAAACCTATGCAAAAACTCGCTCTTACCGGCGGCGGGCGTTGTAATCTTACTAATACTTTTGATGATGTGGTTTCGCTTGATTCGGTTTATCCGCGTGGCGAAAAACTTTTGAAGCGTTTGTTTTATACTTTTGACCAAAATTCTGCTGTTTCTTGGTTTGAAAGTCATGATATTTCTCTTTATGCTCAGGACGATCACCGTGTTTTTCCGGTTTCAAATAGTGCACTCGATGTGGTTAACAAGTTGCAAATCATGCTCAATAAACTTGGAGTGTGGCTTTTTACGGGAAAAAAGGTAACGGCTGTAAAAAAATCAGAAACTGACGAAAGTCTCGAAATTTGTTTTTCTGATTCTTCTTCCGACTTTTTCGATAAGGTGATTGTTACTACGGGCGGATGTAGCAAAAGTCTTTTGTATCAGTCGCTTTTGGATCTTGGTGTGGAAATGGACAGCCCTGTGCCGTCGCTTTTTAGTTTCAAAATCAAAAGTAATATTCTTACACATTTGATGGGAGCATCTGTGGAACATGCTGTTACAAAAATTGCCGGTACTAAATTCAGTTCCGAAGGCGGTTTGCTCGTTACACATTTCGGGATGTCGGGACCTGCGGTTTTGAAACTTTCGTCTTACGCGGCTCGTTTCCTTGCTGATAATAATTATAAATGTGATTTGATTGTTAATTGGCTTGGCGTTTCGGAAGATGAAATTCGCTCGCAAGTGGAAAATATTGTAAAACAAAATCCTAACAAAAATATAATTTCTGTTCACCCAAAAAATCTTACTCAAAGGCTTTGGGAATATTTGGTTTCAAAAATGGAAGTAGAACCTCAGCGCAAATATTCCGAATTGGGAAAGAAAAATGTCAACAAAATAGTATCAATCTTGAGTGCTGATATTTATCATGTTTCGGGTCGGGGACAATTTAAGGATGAATTTGTAACTTGCGGCGGTGTTTTACAAAAATCCGTTAACACCAAAACTTTGGAATCCAAGGCTGTAAAAAATCTGTATTTCGCCGGTGAAGTACTTGATATTGATGGTGTTACAGGTGGTTTTAATCTTCAGGCGGCTTGGACTACGGCTTACGTTGTGGCTTCTGGTTTGTTTGATTGATTTTTTTATTCGTTGTCAACAATATCGTAAAAAAATAATATTCTTTGTTTATAAAAATTAAGAGGAAGTTTTTTCGGCTTCCTCTTTTATTTTTTAGATTTTTTTTATTCGTTGAGTTGTTTGATATAATTTCCTAATAACGGTTCAAATTTTACACCGTACCAATGTGCGGGATGTTCCAACGTAAGTTTTATTGATTCAAATGTAAAATTTTCTGCGATTGTTGCAGATTTTATGATATCGATACCTCTCATCATTGCGCCGACAAATGCTGATGCAAAGATGTCGCCTGTGCCGGAACATTTTCTGTCCAATTCTTCGTGAGGATAATAATATTCTGTTTTGCCGTCGTAGACAAATACTCCCAATTCGTTTTTCTTGTAACTTACTCCTGTGATTACTACGGCTTTGCATCCTTGTAAGATAAGTTCTTTTGCTATTTGAGAAACGTATTCGGGAGAATAAATTTCTTTGAACTCTTTGCCGGTCAACATGCAGGCTTCTGTGATATTTGGAATTATGATGTCGGCTTTGGAAACAAGGTTTTTCATGGCGTGAACAAAATCGTTGTTGAATCCGGAATATAATTTTCCGTAGTCGCCCATTGCCGGATCTACAACTATCAGAGCATCAGCTTTTTTGAGATTGCTGTTGATGATATTAATTACCATGTCTACTTGTTTTACGCTTCCGAGATATCCGGTGTAAATGGCGTCAAAATCAATTTTTTCGCTCTGCCAGTGTTCTTTTATTTTCATAAAATCGTCGGTCAAATCTCTGAAATGCCAGTTTTTGAAACCTCCGGTATGTGTACTCAATACTGCTGATGGCAATATGCAGGTTTCGTTTCCCGATGCCGAAAGTATTGGTAATGCTACTGTTAGGGAACATTGTCCTACACATGAGATGTCTTGAATCGTTAAAATTCGGTTATATGCCATTTTGTTTTTGTCTGTTTTTTTTCCGCTGCAAAGATACTCTTTTATTTTGTTGGTCTGAAATAAAAATTGTCCGTCCCTCAAAAAAAAAGTTTTTTCTTGGAACGGACAATTTTTTCCTGTATGTTATTTTTTTTGACTGTTTTTTTATTAGAATTCGTCTCTGAATGTGACGTAGATATATCGAGCAACAAACATGTAACAAATTCCCATCAGCATTATTATTTTCATCAATGTACTGCAAAAATGGCAATCTTTGCGTTCTTTTATCGTGATTACTTTGTATGCTAAAAACAGTAATGGTAAAATTATTCCAATTGTGATATAACATGCTGATAATGTGGCGTGTACTTCGCTCATCCATTTGTTGTAAGCGTATATCAGACCACCTATTGTAATTGCAATCAATACGCAAACTATAATTTTTGTAACGGTATTGCCCAATACAATCGGAATTGTTTTTGCGCCTAATATCCGGTCGCCTTCCACGTCTTCCAAATCTTTTATGATTTCTCTTGCAAGTGTTGTTATAAAAGCGAAAACTGCAAATGCTGATGTTGTGTAAAACAGTATGTAAGGATCAAAAACTCCGTATTGAACTACTTCTGAAGTTGCTGCAAATTGCCCCGGCATTTCGTAAAGTGCCGGTATTGTAATTCCGAATGCTGTTACAAATGATACTACAAGGTTGCCTACCAAAAACATCTTTTTGTATGCCGATGAGTAAAACCAAAGCATTCCTACGATTATCGGATATATAAAACCAAATTTCCAAACTCCGATTCTTGCCGATACCATAAATCCTAATATACAGCCTGTTATCGAAAATGCGATGTGATATGTTGTAGCCGAACCGTGAGTGATTGTTTTGCCAATTACCTGAGTATCAGGCCTGTTGATTCTGTCTGTTTGTGTGTCAAAATAGTCGTTGATAACATATCCTCCGGCTGCAATGCAAACCCACGCTAATATTATTATTGTGATATCCAGATTGGTAAATGTCTGTTGCAGGTGATAGAGATCTAATAATGGTTTTGTTATGCAAAATGCTGTCATCCAGAGCGTAAAGGCTATCATCAACAGATTTTGGTATCTTATAAGTCGTAAAAATGATTTCATAATTTTTTTTGAGTTTTTATTCTTCGTTTGTTAATATCGGCCATTGATTTTGAGATCGTAATACCATTTCCATCAGTTCGCGTACAAATCCGTGACCGCCTTCTTTTTGGGAAATATAGTCGGAAATTTCTTTGGCTTCTTGGCAGGCATCTGACGGACAAGCACCTATTCCGGCATGTTTTAAGCACGCAAGATCTGCGATGTCGTCGCCGGCATATAATATTTCATCGGTTGTGATATTGTGTTTTTGTGCAAAATCTTTCAGACAAGGAAGTTTTGATTTTGAATTGTTGGCATCGTAATAGTCTTTTACTCCTATTTTTTCAAATCTTACTTTTACACTTTGGTTGCAACCGCCGGTGATTATTGCGATAGGCCAACCTCTGTCAATACTTTTCTTTATGATATAACCGTCTCTTGCATCCATCATTCTTAGTAGTTCTCCATCGGGCATTGCTATCATCCCTGACGATAATACGCCGTCTACATCGAATGCAAATGCTTTTATTTTACTTAGTTTATTTCGGTAATCCATTTTTGTATTTTTCTTTGTATTCTATTATGCTGTTACTTATGTTGTTATAGATATTTTTCAATGTCGGGTTGTGGTTCAACATCTCCAAATGCATGTTCAAAGTTTCAGTATCGTTGCGTTTTGCCGGACCGCTTTGTCCCAAAATAGGGTCGCTGTTCATGGCTTTTTTCATTGTCTCTTCTACAAGAGGTTTCAAAAGGCAGAAATCCACATCATTTTCTTTCATCAATACTTGAGAAATTGCAATTAAATGATTTGTAAAATTGCAAGCAAACACTGCGCTCAGGTGCAAAATTCTGCGTTGTTGCGATGTCATTTCTCTTACATCTTTTGAAATCGATGTTGCTAACTTTTTTACAGTCAACATCGTAGCCTCATTTGTTGCTTCTACCAAAAGAGGAATTTCCAAAAAATCTACAAGTCTGCCTTTGGTGAAAGTTTGGGTCGGATACATCACGCCGCAGTTGCTGAAATAATTTTTCAAAACATCGATATCTGTACTGCCCGAAGTATGCAAAACAATTTTGTCTGTTTTCAGAGCTTCAGCCGTGGTTGCAATTCCTTTGTCGGCTGTACATATTATTATGACTTCGGTATTTTGCGGTATTTGATTGAAATCCGCAAAACTTTTGATGTCATATAATTTTGAAATCTCTTCCGTGTGTTTTGATGTACGACCGTAAATACCTGTTATTGTGTGATTTGCCTTTTGTAAGGCAGGTATCAGACTGTAAGCTACATTTCCGGTTCCAATTACAAAAATATTCATTTCCTTTTGAGTTTCTGTGAGCAAAGTTAATAAAATATTGTTTTCTCCGCCAACTATTTTTAGTCAACTTTTTACTTCTTTATCCATTTTTTCGTGATTTTGGTTGTTGACAGTGGATTTTATTGCAGAAATCATTGTGAAAAATTTACCTGCAAAATTGTGATTTTTATGAAAACGCAGTTTATAATTTCTACTAAAAATATTTGATATAGAAAAATGTTTCAATATTTCTGAAATGTTTGGAAAATACTTCTGACGAACGTAATTTTGTAACGTCAAATGAAACATAAGACATTTGATCGGAAGTTAAGAAAAAAAGTAAGAATAATATAGAGTAATAACATCCGTATTGTTTAATCCTTAAAAAATTATTAGAAAATGAGTACAGAAAAGAAATTACACGTTGAAACATTAGCATTACATGTTGGACAAGAAACTGCAGATCCTACAACTGATTCACGCGCAGTTCCAATTTATCAGACAGCATCATACGTATTTAGAAACGCACAGCACGCTGCAGATCGTTTCGGTTTGAGAGATGCGGGTAACATCTACGGACGTTTAACAAATACTACACAGAGTATTTTTGAAACCAGAGTTGCAGCCTTGGAAGGCGGTGTAGCAGGTTTGGCAGTAGCTTCAGGAGCAGCAGCTATTACATACGCTCTTCAGAATATTGTTCAGAATGGTGATCATATTGTAGCTGCCGACAATCTTTATGGTGGTACTTTTAATCTTATTACACATACACTTTCAACACAAGGCGCAGAATATACTATCGTTGATTTTTCAGATATTGACGCAATTGAAAAAGCAATAAAACCAAATACTAAAGTTATTTACGGAGAAACTTTAGGAAATCCAAATTCCGATGTACTTAATATTAAAGCAGTAGCCGAAGTAGCGCACCGTCATAATATTGTGTTTATTGTGGACAACACTTTCGCACCAATTCTCGTCCGTCCTTTGGATTACGGTGCCGACGTAGTTGTGCATTCGGCTACTAAATTTATTGGTGGTCACGGTTCATCGCTTGGTGGTGTAATTGTAGACGGCGGCAAATTCGATTGGATTAAAAATGCTGACAAATATCCGACTTTGGCAAAACCGGATCCTTCTTATCACGGTGCTGTTTTCGCAGAAGTAGCCGGAGCAGCAGCTTTCGTTACAAGAATCCGTGCCGTATTGCTTCGTGATACCGGTGCTACACTTAGTCCTTTCAATGCGTGGGTATTGCTTCAAGGCGTTGAATCATTGCCTCTTAGAATAGAACGTCACGTACAAAACGCGCTCAAAGTAGTAGACTTCCTTTCTAAGCATCCGAAAGTAAAATCAGTAAATCACCCGTCGCTTGCATCTCACAGAGATCACGAGATTTACAAACAATATTTCCCTAACGGCGGTGGTTCTATCTTTACATTTGAAATCAACGGTACTCAGGACGACGCATGGCATTTTATTGACAACCTCAAGATATTCTCTTTGTTGGCAAATGTAGCTGATGTTAAGAGTTTGGTAATTCACCCTGCAACTACCACACACTCACAGCTTTCATTCGCAGAACTTGCTGAACAACACATTACACCTTCTACCGTTCGTTTGTCAATCGGTGTGGAACATATTGACGACATTATTGATGATATCGACCAAGCTTTGAAAGCAATTTAGTTTGTGTTTCGTTGGTAAAATTTTGATTGTTTTTTCTCTTGCAAAACTTCCAAATCGGTAGATTTGCAAGAGATTTTTTTGTATTCTGGATTTATTATTTATCTTTGCGGTATAAATATTTAATCAAAAAAATACAAATAATTATGTGGATAGTTTGTGCCGACTTAGAAGGCGTATTCGTACCGGAAATTTGGGTAAATGTAGCTTTAAAGACTGGTATTGAGGAACTTAAACTTACTACTCGTGATATCAAAGATTACGACCAGTTGATGAAATATCGCTTGGAAATCCTTGATAAACACAACCTTAAACTTCAAGATATTCAAGAAGTTATCAACACATTGGATCCTCTGCCGGGTGCATTGGAATTTATCCGAGAAATTCGCAGGGTAACTAGATTTGCAATCGTAAGCGATACATTTGTAGAGTTTGCCCAACCGTTGATGAACAAGTTGGAAAATCCGTTCTTGCTTTGTCACAATTTGGAAACCGATTCTACCGGCAAAATTACCAACTATCGTCTTCGTCAGCCGGATCCGAAACGCAAAACAGTTCAAGCATTCAAGTCATTGAATTACAATGTTGTAGCTTTTGGCGATTCTTACAACGATGTTACAATGATTAGCGAAGCCGACAAAGGAATTTTGTTTTGTCCGCCGGAAAATGTAAAAGCCGATTATCCTCAATATCCGGTAGTTACTGACCTCGAAAGTCTCAAACAGCAAATCCTTCAAGTTGTAAAATAATTCTTTTGCTGATATTTTATATAAAAACGGAAACCCGCAAATAGTAAATCGGATTTCCGTTTTTTTCTTGTATATTGTTAACAAAAATATATTTGCAAATGCGACCTTTCCGTGGTAGGAGTAAAGGTTAAACGTAAAAAAAATCATTTAATCAAATTTCAGTTTAGCCCGTTCGGCATCTCTTACTACCTTGGTATCAAGCCACTTAGGCGACCTCAAGAAAATCAGAAAAGCAATTCCTCGAATTGTAAGTTCGCAACACATCGCAATCCAAACGCCCACAAGACCGTATGGACCAACCACAAGTTTTGCAAACGGAATTCTTATAAGCCACATCGAAGTTAAATTGATAGCATTGGGCAAAACACTGTTGCCGGCTGCTACAAATACACTGTAACAAACTATTGCCGCGCCAAAAAATGGTTCCGAAAATGCTTCAATTCTAAGAATTTCCGTACCGAGATCAATAATTTCTTGATTATCAGTCATCAAACTCATCAAGAATTTAGCGGTAATAAACATGATTGTTGACATCACAGTAAGAACAATCATTGAAGTTGCAACTGTAATATTACCAAATTTTTTTGCAAGTTTTTTTCTACCTGCGCCAATTGATTGACCTACAAGCGTTGTAGCTGCATCAGCAATACCAAATGCCGGCATGTAGCACAAACCTTCAATCGTAATTGCCATTGTATCAGCCGAAATACTGATATTTCCGAGCGGTGCAACTGTAGCAGTAATAATAATTCCGGCAATACACATGATAGACCGTTCACAACCTATTGGTATTGCGATATTTAAAGCCTTTTTGAAATATTCTTTTGTCGGCATAAAACTGCCTTTTGTTTTGTAAATTTTCAATTCTTTTGATTTGCAAACAAGATAGTAAGTCATTGCAAACGAAGTAATTGTAAATGCTAACGTACTTCCCAATGCCGCACCCTGAATTTCAAGACCTGCGCCCGGCAATGTAATATTGTAACCGAATATTGAAATTTCATGTGTCGGATAAATCAAAAAAAAGTTGAAAATCACATCCAAAATACACATAATAACATTCAGTATTGACGGAATTTTGATATTTCCACAGCTTCTCAACATGCTGGCGGACAGATAATTGAGTTGAAAAAAAGGAATGCCGGCTGAAAAAATAAAAAAATATTGAGAGGATAGCGGAGAAATATCCGGTCCTCCGTTTAGCCATATTGGTAACTTGCTGCTAATCAATATTCCAACCGTAGAAAGCAAAGCTCCCCAGATGAGGCACACTGTAAATGCCTGACGTAAAATATCACGAGCTTCAAAATTACGTTTTGCACCAATTTTATGAGCTACCATCACCGAAAATCCGGCTACCATACATTCACATAATCCGCCTAAAAGCCAAGTACTTGTTCCAACAAGTCCCACCGAAGCAGAATACTTTGCTCCCAAGTGACCTACCATTGAGGCGTCAATATACTGCATCAGTATGAAGGAAATCTGTGTCATAATTGCCGGCACAGATAATTTTGCTGTAAGGCTAATTTGTTGTCTTGTAGTGACTTCTTCCCCGTTCCTGATAAGTTCGAACAGTTGGTCTTTATTGATTTTCATAGTTTTGCAAAGGTATAAAAAAAGTGGTGGCTAAATCATAAACCTTTGTCATAATTTTTATTAAATAATCAACAATTTTAATTATTCGATTTTATATTTTATTTTTGCCACTGCAAATTTATTTAAAATATGGAACAAACAGAATATCTTGACAAATATGAAAACAGTCTGTTAGACGAACTTGTAAACCTCTGTTATCAAGAGCATTATCTTGAAAAACGTTTACTTGAAACGCCGGACATCACCAACAAGTGGGATTCAATTTCACCATCATATATCAAAGATGCACTTCACGAAATTACTGATTATCCGACAGTTGCTCTCGGATGGGCGATGTATATCGGTATGGCTGTAGCTCATTATTGGGATACGGAATGGGAAATTTACGATAAGCATAGCAATCTTTACGAGCATCTTCGTGATAAACGTGGTTTTGATTATCTTGATGAGGTTGTTAGACAGCAGATTTTGGGTCTTGACGGTGACAATTTTACGAAATGCGAAGACC
Organism: Bacteroidales bacterium; assembly: GCA_017541145.1. Lineage (GTDB taxonomy): Bacteria > Bacteroidota > Bacteroidia > Bacteroidales > UBA3824 > UBA3824. The sequence continues at coordinate 16,726 of JAFXZT010000104.1, forward strand.
TTGTTCGCAGATGTGCTCAATTTGTGCAAGACAAAATTCGTCACGAGCAAATTGAACCTTCAAGTGTTACTGCTTTTTACATCTTTACGCGTAGTATTTACGTACTATACAAAATAGGAGCAGCAGTAGAGTTAAAACGTTTAGGCTATAAAATGGAAAAATTACAATAGAATTATACAGGCATTAATTGTACAAAATCAATTAATGTCATTCTTTTTTTCCAAATGGGGTGGGATAGAAGTACAAAACTTTTTTAGTTAAGCAATTCCGACTAATAAAATTTCAAAAATTAGAGTAGAATAACCCGGAATAGGACCGCTGTTTCTTGTTCCATAACCTTGAGTATAAGGAATATAAACTTCCCATCTGTCGCCTTTGTGCATTTTCATCAGTGCAGCTTGAAACCCCGGAATCAATTCGTTAACTCTAAAAGCTTCAGGTACTTGTCTATTGAACGAATTGTCAAAAACATAACCGTCCACTCTTGTACCTTTATAATGACAAGTAACAATACTATTGAATTTTACTTCACCGCTACCATTGCCCTGTTCGATTACTTTGTAGAGCACGCCATTACCAAGTTCTTGAACGTCAGCTTCGTTAGCTTTATCATCCAAAAACTTTTGATTTATTTCTCTGTATTCTTTTCTACTCATAACAAAAAATATATCCGCAAAAATCTGAAAAATATATCAATTTACAAAAAACAATAGCACCAAAGATGTGAAATTTCTGCATTTACGATTTTATATGTGACTATTTATTATAATACATCGCTCGATGATTATTTGTATGAAATTTATTTTGTAGTCTTTCGCCGTGTTCTGTGTGCTGTATTCTGTGTGCTGTATTCTGTATGCTGTATGCCGTGGGTTCGCACCCACGTCGAAATTCAAACACCACATCCGTGGTTATCTTATATAATTGAATATGCCATCCCCTGCAATGTAAGCCGCGGCGCGGCGATTGATTATCGCCGTGGGTGCGAACCCACGGTCTGAGGAATACGAAAATAATTTTTTTCATCGTAGCCGCGACGCGGCGACATAAAATAGCCGGGGGTGTTGTCGGATACGACAAAAACCCCTGGAACATTGATTATTGCCGCATCGTGAACCCTCGGAACACGGAATATTGAACACATCTTCTATTTTCCATCCTCAAAAATGATAAACATTCTCCCTTGTAAAAACCATTCCATCAACCGTTTCCAAAAAACATCAAAAAAAAACTCAAAAAAATTTGGAGGAAGTAAAAAAAAGCCCTTACCTTTGCACCCGCAAATGAGAAAAACACCGACGCTTAAAACGTCAGCAAGCTCTTTCAAAACAGTTGAAAACGACCAAATGTTTAACCCAAAGTTAACAATAAAAATTTGGTTGGAGAGTGAAAAACTTCTTAACTTTGCAA
>JAFXZT010000105.1 GCA_017541145.1 Bacteroidales bacterium
CGCCGACAGCGCAATTTCTCAAATTAAACGCAAAAACTATCCTCAAAGCCTGAAAGGTTTTTCAAAACGGATAATTCTTGTCGGTGTTAATTACAACAAAGCCGAATCCAAACATGAAGTTGAGTTGGAAGTAATTGAGGGTGAATAAAAAAAGCATCTGCCGGTATTTTGTAACGACAGATGCTTTTTAAATTATTTATGGTTTTAACTTTTTTTGTATTCGATTAGTCTCTTGAGCGAGCCATAATACTAATAAGAAGTTTGAGAATTTCGATATAAATCCAGAGCAATGTTACCATAAGACCGTAAGCACAATACCATTCCATTGACGCAGGTACGCCGGCTTCGGAATATTGTTCAATCATATCAAAGTCCAAAACAAGATTTAATGCTGCAATTCCTACGATGATGAGTTCGATAACTACACCAAACCAACCCATATTCATCAAGTTGACTCCCATGCCAAATGCATTCAAAAGCATAGAAACGAGGTAAAAACCTGCAACTCCGAGAGTTGCGTAAATGATTACTTTTTTGAAAGTTGCAGAGGCTTTCAAGAATCCGAATCTGTAGCCGGCAAATACCAAACCGGAAACTACCAATGTAGAACCTACAGCCATTACAACGATACCTGAAAATGCAAGTTCTGCAATTGCAGACCAAGCTCCAAGTGTAAGTCCTTCTGCCAAAGCGTAAAGCGGTCCGAAGATGTATGATTTTTCAGGTTTGAAACAAGCGATAAAACCGAAAATCAATGCAGCTATTGTACCACCGATTGCCAATGGATAAGCAATTGAATTACCGCTCATTACAAGTTTCCAAGCAATAGAGCCGGTAACGAGTACCAATAAAAAGAGTAAAGCAACTTTTGTTAAAGTTCCTTTTACAGTCATTGTGCCTTCACCGATAAAGGTGTTGACAGCATTGCGCATTCTTGCGTCAGAAAACGCAGGATTTGAAGATCTTTGAAAGTTCATAATTATGTGTTTTTATGTGTTAAACATGTTATTAATTTTGCTTTGGGAAAAATTTCAAATTAAGCAAGTTTTACTTTGAAACGCTGTTGAAATTTTCCTTTAGCGATATTTGCAAGTTTATTTTTTATAAGTTTGCGTTTCAGTGCGCCAACTTTATCAGTAAATAGAACGCCTTCAAGGTGGTCAAATTCGTGTTGAACCACTCTTGCACAAGCTCCGGTAAGAGTTTCTTCCTTGAGTTGAAAATTTTCGTCGTAATATTTTATTTTCACACCGTCGGGACGTACAACATTTTCGTACAATCCCGGAATAGAAAGACAGCCTTCGTTGTAAGAAACGTTTTCACCGAAAGTTTCAATGATTTCGGGATTGATGAAAGCGCGTTTGAAAGATTTGGTAAAAACATCATTTTCGTCGTCGGTCATTCCTCCCGCATCTACAACTACAAGTCGTAACGATAAACCTACTTGAGGAGCTGCAAGTCCCACACCGTCAGTTTTATACATTGTCTCAAACATATCTTCGATAAGTTTTTTGAGATCAGGGTAATCCTTAGTAACGTCTTCGGCTTTTTTTCTCAAAACCGAATTTCCTATAACGTAGATTGGTAATATCATGATTTAATTTAGAAATATTTTCAAATTTTAGTTATAACCATTTTCTTGCATCCATCCTTGCAAAATAAATGCCGCAGCCATTTTGTCAGTATTTCCTTTGGTTTGTCTGTATTTTTTACTGAAACCGCCTGCCATCATGGCAGATACTGCTGCTTTTGACGTATATTGCTCGTCGTAAAATTCCATTGGAATTTCCGGAAAAAGTTTTTGTAAGTTGGCAACAAAAAGTCTGATTTGAGCTACAATCGGATTTTCGCCGCCATTAGGATTCACAGGGAATCCGATGATTATTTTTTCTACTTTATTGTTATTGAGATAATCCTTCAGAAATGGAGTCAGATTAGTAGTATCCACAGTCTGAAGCGGTGATACAATAATTTTAGAAGGATCGGTAGCTGCCAATCCCGTTCTTTTTCCGCCGTAATCTATAGCAAGTAATCGAGCCATCGTGGTAATACGTATATTTTTTAATTTGCAAAGTTACAAATAAAGCGGCATATCAACAAAAAAATATTTTTAATATTTAATATAAAAATAAAGCCAACTTATTTAATAGTTTTATATATTTGCAAGACGAAAAAATTAAGAAATTCTCTTACAATATAAAAATTTAAAACCAAAATGAGTAAAATTACAGTAATTGGTGCTGGCAACGTAGGTGCAACTTGCGCTGACGTTATCGCTCGTAAAGACCTCGCAAACGAGGTTGTATTGCTTGATATCAAACCTGGTATCTCTGAAGGTAAAGCATTGGATATTTGGCAGACTTCTGCTTTGGCAGGTTTCAATCACCAAATAAAAGGTGTAACTAATGACTACGCTGCAACAGCTGGTTCAGATGTTATCGTAATTACATCAGGTGTTCCAAGAAAACCGGGTATGAGCCGTGAAGACCTTATCGGTGTTAACGCCGGTATCGTTAAGAGCGTTACAAAATCAGCTATCGAAGCTTCTCCAAACGCTATCATCATCATTGTATCTAACCCATTGGATGCTATGACATACGTAGCATACAAAACTGCTAAAACATTGTCTTCTAAAGTATTCGGTATGGCCGGTACATTGGATACAGCTCGTTACAAAGCATTTTTGGCAGAAGAAATCGGCGTAACTCCTTTGGATATCCAAGCTTTGTTGCTCGGCGGTCACGGTGATTCAATGGTTCCATTGCCACGTTACACCACAGTTGGTGGTATTCCTGTAACTGACTTGGTTGCTAAAGACAAATTGGAAGCTATTGTTGAACGTACAAAGAAAGGTGGTGGCGAACTTACTAACCTTCTCGGTACTTCTGCATGGTACGCTCCCGGTACTTCTGCTGCTTACATGGTAGAAGCTATCATGAGAGATCAGAAAAAAGTTGTTCCGGTATGTGCTTACCTCGACGGCGAATACGGTTACAAAGATATGTACCTCGGCGTTCCGGTTATTCTCGGTAGAAACGGTGTTGAAAAAGTTATCGAACTCAACCTTACAGCTGACGAAAAAGCATTGCTCGATGCATCTGCTTCAGCAGTAAAGAAAACTTTGGGTACTCTTGACACAATGGGTGTACTTGACAAATAAGTCTCTATAAAGTTTCATTTACCATAGTACATTTATTTTTTTGCGGTGGAATTTCTTTTCAGAGGTTCCACCGTTTTTTTTATATGTCTTCTGTATTTAGGAAATCTAATAAATTGATATGAATTATTCCCTCGTCGTTTATATTTCCTAACATCGTATCCATTGAAACAACATATTTTGGAAAATTATTTTTTATCATTTTGAGATTTCCAAATTCTCTGTCGATAGTTTCTTGATTCATAAGCATATATGTGACTTGGATATAAATCGTTTTTTCTTTTTTTTCTGCAACAAAATCAATTTCTGTTTTCATAAATTGTCCAACATTTACGGTGTAACCCAGAAGTTTAAGATGCAGATAAACAGCGTTTTCTATTACTTTTTCGATGTCGGCGCGACGGTTGCCGCCAATGATTTTGTTTCTTAATCCCAAATCTTCAAAATAGTACTTATCGCTAAGTTCAAACAGTTTTTTACCATGAATATCATAACGTGCTACTTTGTTGATAATGAAAGCATTTGATAAATAATCAAGATACTTTATTATCTCCATATTGAATAAGTTTTTTGCTGCTGTAAAAATTACAAAAGTTTTTTCTTATAGGAAAAACTTTTGATAATTTCGATAAAAGTTTTTCCTATAGGAAAAAGTCTATATAATTATCATTCTAATTTTATTTTCAAATTATAATAACGATTTTGAAAAGTTGTAAAATAAAAAAAATAACCTATATTTGTGACTTATAAATTATACAACAAAAAATCTTTTTAATATGACACAATTTGTTTCAGATGGAAAAACTGAGGAATATGTTTTGGTAATAAAAGACAAAAAAAAGTTTCCGTGGTGGATTTTACTTTTTTTATTACCATTATTGTTGTTGATTCCGATAAAAAGATCGGTTCATGTACAACTTTTGGATAGTACGGGACAGCCCGCAGCTCAGCAAAATTGCGGATTTCATTATCCCGACATCTCTACTTTCGGCGCAAAAAGTCCTGTAGATTTGCAACTTACGACAGATAATTCTGCTAAATTTGATATCGAAGGTATCAGTCAACCGCTTTGGTATGTACTTTTTGGCGGTTCTGTAGATTCTGCTTTTGTAAATTCAGAAAGTGGTTGTCAGTCAGTATATTTCGGCGATAAGTTCAAAAATTATCCTGAAAATGATTACAAGGTTTTAAAAATGAATGGCAGTTTTGCTGATAAAACAATAAAGGTGATTGATGCAGAAACCAAATTGCCGTTGGAAAATGCAGAGGTAAAATTTTATGATCAGGTTTTAACAACTGATAATCAAGGATTGGTAGCTGCGCAGTTTGATTTGTGCAACGATATTTCTGTTACGGCTTCCAAAAAAGGTTATGTTAGCGGAAATTTCAGTGACAAGGTTTCTAATATTTCTACTGACGTGATTACAATTCCGCTCAGCAAAATCAGTTACGATAAGGTTGTAAAAGTAATTGATGCCGAAACTCGTAATCCGATTGCGGGTGCAAAAGTAAAATTCAACGGTAAGGATTACACTACTGATAGCAAAGGTCAAATCAAAATAAAAATAAATGCCGTCGAAGATATAAATCTTGAAGCATCCAAAGCCGGCTATATTACTGAAACTCTGAAAACTACGGTTGATGAGGTTGGTGATATTATTGAAATTCCGTTGAAAAAAGATGTTGAAACCAAGACTATAAAAGTAATTGACGCCGATACCAAAAAGCCGTTGCCGGGTGCGGTGGTAAAACACAATGGTAAAAATTATACAGCTGACAACAACGGTGTTGTTACAATTTCGATTCCGAAAAACAGTAATGTAAATCTTGAGGCTTCCAAAGAAGGATACAACAATGCGGTTGTAAATCGCAAAGTGTCAGAACCTTTGCTTGAAGTTCCGTTGAAGAAAAAAGGTCAAGACAATATCAACGATTTGAGAGGTAAAACCGGAGAATTGAAAATAAATATTCAGTGGTATTGTCATGCAGACTTAGATCTTCAAGTTGTAGATCCGTGTGGAAATACACTTTCGGCTGATAAAAGGAATACAAGTTGTCGCGGTGGTAATGGCGTTTTCGACCTTGATGCCAATGTTACTTATACCGATTACAGAGGAAAGTATGATCCTAAAGCTCAGAAACATGTGAACAATCCTCAGGAAAATGCTTATTGGAGCAAAGCTACCAAAGGCGTTTATACAATTCGTGTTGTGCGTTATCATTCGCATGATATTTCGCGCACTGCTCCTGTAAAATTCAATGTTACAGTTGTGGATTTGGGAACTCGTCACGAATTTCCCGGAACTATTAAATCTCAGAACGACAGTATTTACAGTTTCAAATACGAGGTGAAATAGTTTCTGAAAAAATAAAACTCTGAATATTAACAAGAAGCGGAGATCGTTTTCGCAACGTCTCCGCTTTATTGTTCACGTTTTATTTGTGTAAAAAAAAATAAAATTCTATTTCCCAAACTTTTTATGGGCATTTGAAAAATAAAATCTAAAAACATCGCAAAGATAATCTTTTCTGAATATTATTCCAAAGATTTTTGCATAAATTTTCTTTTTTTCTTTTCAAATGCTTATTTTGAGCAACTGAAAATATTTTCGTAAATTTTTCTGTCGCCGGGAGCAAGTTTCAAATAAGGAATTTCGCAACATGCGTACCATCCGCCGTCTTGATGTTCCGTCAACACCGGTTCGTTATCGGAAATTGTTACTTCAAACGGATAAAATTTGATGTTGTAATTTTCGTTAGAGAAAATATACGGCTCATATTTATGAGTGATTTCTACATCAATATTCAATTCTTCTTTAAGTTCACGAACTACAGCATTTTCAGGAGTTTCGTCGGCTTCGATTTTTCCGCCCGGAAATTCCCATAATCCGCCTTCAGTTTTTTCGGCAGCGCGTTGAGCAAGATAATATTTGGTACCGCGTTTTATAAGTCCGCAAGCTACTTTTATATATTTTACTTGTGATTTTATTTTTATCTTGTTGTCGTGATAAACCAGTGAGTTGGCTGGTACTGAAGAAGTTAACCAAACCGAACCTCCGATTATGGAATCGCGTCCGATAATTGTAGAACCGCCCAAAATTGTAGCGTTAGAATAAATTATCACGTTTTCCTCTACCGTGGGATGACGTTTTGTAGATGCCAATTCTTTTTTCACCTGAATAGCACCGAGTGTTACGCCCTGATATATTTTTACATTGTTGCCAATCACGCAAGTTTCGCCAATTACGATACCTGTACCGTGGTCGATGAAAAAGTTTTCACCAATTTCAGCTCCCGGATTGATATCAATACCGGTCATAGAATGAGCGTATTCTGTCATCAAGCGCGGAACCATCGGCACACCTATTGCTTTGAGAGCGTGCGCCAATCGGTATGTACAGATAGCAAAAAATCCCGGATAAGTTATTATCACTTCTTCGATACTTGCCGATGCGGGGTCAAAATCGCAAATTGCTTTTGCGTCTTTCATTAACATCCGGTAAATTTCCGGTAATTTAGATAAAAATTCAATGCTGATTTCGTCGATTGTTTTGTTAAGATCTTTTTTTACCGGAAGAAGCATCATCATCAATAGATTGTTGAGGTTGTAGATGTGTGCTTCGTCTTGTGTATAACATCTGTTTTTTTGTAAAGAAGTAGGAAACAATAGGTTAAAACATTCGTCGGTAAACAATTTGGCTTGAGCTTTCGACGGTTTGTCAATCACTAAACCTTCCTGTTCTTTGTGTAGTTTGCTTAGTACGTCTGTTATTATTTCTGACTGTAATTTAAAATTATCTTCCATCTCTCTCAAAATTATTCTTTGTGGCAAAGTTAACATATTTTTCTGAAAAAAAATTAGCTGAGAATTAGAAATTTGGAAAAATGCAATTATCTTTGTGCTGAAAAATAAAAACATCTTATTATGACAAATATTTTACCAGTAAGTTTCAATTTACTCTATGTCTTTGCGGGCATGGTATTGATAGAATTTATTACATTTCTGATTATGGTGGCAAAAAAGAAATTGAATGTATTAAGAATCTTTTTTGCGGTGTTGTCAGGTAACGCGTTTACAACTGTTTTAGCTATGTTTATTCCGGCAGGCAACAGCATGTTCGGATATTTAGTATGGTTTTTTGTTGCGTTTGCGTTGGCAGTAGTTTTTGAGTGGGGATTTGATATTGCATTTTTCCGCGATCGCGAATATACATTGTCTAATCTCAGATTTTTCTTTATTTCGTTGATTTGTAACATCTTGAGTTACAGTACGATTTATCTGCTTAATCAGTACGATGTATTGATTGGCAACTAATTTTTTTAGAATTAGATTTTTACGCTAGTTTCTCAGAGCAAAATTATATTGTATTTTTATAATATTGTTAAGATGAGGACGAAGGGGCTGTCCTAACAGTTTAACTTTTTGGGACATCTTCTTCGTTCCATTAAATATTACACATCAATTGTATTTTTAAGTATTGTCTTTAGCACGGCAAGGTTCGGTTTCTTGGCTTGCAAGGATGTTGCAAGAAAAATTTGTTTTCTTTTGTGTAATTAAATTTTTTTATCTTCATATTTTTAAGGATTTGTTCTCCCCGGTAACTTTTGAAACTGAAAGCAAAAAATTATTGTATATATCCAAGACGGAGAAAGTTTACTGCGAAGATTGTATGCAAAATTAATTGATTAGATTTCCAATAATTAACAGACGGATTGCTAAGTTTGTTGTAAAATATAAGGCGGAATTTGCTTTTCCTGATGTTTTGGGATTGCAAATTCTGCCTTTTTGATTTTTTTATTGATTTTTGCTAAATCTTGTTGAGAGTGTTGCCCGGATATTCTTTCAATCCTTCTTCAAGACATCTCAACGCGGCATTTAAGTCGTTGGTATTGATGACGTAAGCTAAACGAACTTCGTCTCTGCCCAAACCCGGAGTTGCATAAAATCCGGCTGCCGGTGCCATCATTACTGTCTGATTTTCATAACGGAATGTTTCAAGCATCCAACGGCAGAATATTTCTGAATCGTCAATCGGAAGTTTTGCCATGGTGTAAAAACTACCTTTCGGCATAGGAGAATGTACACCCGGAATCTTGTTGAGACCGTTGATGAGGCAGTTTCTGCGTTTTACGTACTCGGCTCTTACTTCTTTGAAATATTCGGGGTCGGTATCAATTGACGCCATACCAATAAGTTGTCCGAAATAAGGCGGGCTCAGACGTGCTTGTGCAAATTTCATGATTGTATCGAGTACGTCCTGATTTTTTGTTGCAACCCATCCCACACGGATTCCGCATTCTGAATATCGTTTTGAAGTAGAGTCGATGAGGATTGCGTGATTTTCAAGTCCGGCAATTTGCATTACAGAAATATGTCGTGTACCATCGTAACAAAAATCACGATAAACTTCGTCGGCAATTACATAAAGGTCATATTTCAATGCAAGTTCCTTTATTTGAAGGAGTTCTTGCATGGAATATAAATATCCGGTCGGGTTGTTAGGATTTGAAATTAATATTCCTTTGGTTTTTGGAGTGATTTTTTTCTCAAACTCCGAGATTGGCGGAAGTGCAAATCCTGATTCAAATGTTGACTTTATCGGAACAATTTTTACACCGGCCATACATGCAAAACTGTTGTAATTGGTGTAGAACGGTTCCGGAACAATCATTTCGTCGCCTTCGTCGAAACAGCTCATGAGAGTATAAATCAATCCTTCGCTACCTCCGAAAGTTACCATTATTTGATTATAGTTGATGTCGATTCCTATTGAATCGTAATATTTGGAAAGAGCGCGGCGATAGCTTTCCAAACCTGCTGAATGACAGTATTCTACAACTTTTCCGTTGTATTTTTTTAATACATCAAGACCTATTTGAGGTGTTTCGATATCAGGTTGTCCGATGTTTAAGTGATAAACTTTTACACCGTTTTTTTTAGCTTGTTCTGCGTAAGGAACAAGCTTTCTTATCGGAGAGGCCGGCATTTCTTTACCGGTCTTGGAAATTTTAGGCATAATAATTTTTTTGTTTCGCTTTTTTTAACTTTTTTTATTTTTATTTATTATTGCTGTTGTTTCACTTGAATATTTCCTTTGATAGAGAGCACAACAGGCGAATTTTTGGCATTTGAATATACAGTAATTGTTTTGCTGAAATTGCCAATTCGGTTAGAATCGTATTTTACTTTGATTACTCCTCTGCTTTTAGACGGAACAGGTTGTTTGGTCCATTCAGGAGTTGTACAACCGCAAGATGTTGATACATTGGTAATAATGATATCAGATTTGCCGGTGTTTACAAATTCAAAATCGTACGAAACATCAGAACCTGATTCCTTGTTGCCGAAATTGTGTTCAGTATATTTGAAAGTCATTACAGCTCCGTCCTCAATAGAGGCTTCCAATGCTGCTATTGAATCCGCCGCCGCCGCCGCTTCTGCTTTGAGTTCTTTTCTTGTTTTTTTCTGAGCATAACTTGGTTCGCAAAATACTGCTGCCATCAATGTTGCAATGGCTGTCATCAATAGATACTTTTTCATAACTGATGTAATTTTAGTAAATAAATTTGTTTTTTATTGATTTTTTATATTAACTTGTTATAATGTCTTTTTATTTCGTACGGTTTGTATTTTTATGATTTTTTAATCAAGTGTATGAACCACAAGACCGCTTCTGAGTTTGGGTTCAAACCACGTAGTTTTCGGTGGCATGATATTTCCCGTATCAGCGATATTTAGCAATTGATCCATGCTTACGGGATACATCGCAAATGCGCAAACCATTTCGCCCGAATCTACTCGGCGTTTCAATTCCTCAAGTCCGCGTATTCCGCCCACAAAATCTATTCGTTTGGAAGTTCTCAAATCTTTGATATCCAACACGGGGTCGAGTACTTGCTTTGTAAGAATTGTCACATCCAAAACACCTATCGGGTCGTTGTCGTCGTAAGTGCCTTGTTTGGCGTTTAGCTTGTACCAATTGCCACCGATATAAAGGCTCATTTCATGAAGCTCCTGCGGCTTGTAGATTTCCGAACCTTTTTTCTCAATATCAAAAGATGTTGAGAGTTTTTGCAAAAATTCGTCTTCTGAATTGCCGTTAAGATCCTTGATAACTCGGTTATAATCAATAATTTTCAATTGATTATCCGGGAAAATTACAGCGAGAAAATAGTTGTATTCCTCGTTGCCGTTGTGATTAGGATTTTTGGCTTTGCGTTCCAGACCAACTCTTGCGGCTGCCGCTGTACGGTGGTGACCGTCAGCAACATACATATATGGTACTTTTTCTGAGAAAAGTTTTTCGATGTTCTGATTTGTTTTCGGGTCGTTGATTACCCAAAATTGATGTCCGAATCCGTCTGAAGATACAAAATCGTATTCGGGACTGTTGTTTTCAACTATATTTTTTACAATTTCGTCAATTTCAGGTACAGCCCTGTAGCTGAAAAATACGGGTTCGGCGTTGGCATTCAGTTCGTTGATGAGTACCATACGGTCGTCTTCCTTATCGGGTCTGGTAAGCTCGTGTTTTTTGATTATTTCGTTTTGATAATCATCGGTAAATGCGCAACCTGTAATTCCGTATTGTGTTCTGCCGTTCATGGTTTGAGCATAGATGTAGAATTTGGGTTCATCGTCTTTTATGAGCCAGCCCTTGTCCTGAAACATCTTGAAATTTTCCACTGCCTTTTTGTAAACAGTAGGAGAGTGCGGATCCATATTGATATCCAAATCAATTTCAGCTCTTGTAATATGCAAGAACGATTGCTCATTGCCTTTTGCCATTTCAGCAGCTTCTTTGGCGTTCATCACGTCGTAAGGCAGGCAAGAAAGTTTTGCTGCGAGTTTTTTATCTGGTCTTAAACCTCTGAATGGTTTTACAATTGACATGTTAACAAATACAGGTTTATTGAAAATTAGTAGTAAAAAAGGGAGGTTTTTCCGGCCTCCCTTTTGATATGTTTTGGAAATAATTTCCTATTTGTTGACTTGGAATTTCTTGTTGCCGGTTGCGAAAAAGTCAACAATTTGGTTCGCCGCGGCGAGACCTGCATTGATGTTCGCTTCTGCGGTTTGCGCACCCATTTTTTTAGGTGTAGCAAAATATCTTCCTTCAAACTTAGTTTTGAATTCTTCGTTTGCATCAGGAGCGATATCGGTGATATATTTCAAGTCAGAACGTTCTTCCATCAATTTAATCAATTCAGGCTCGTTGATAACTTCTTTGCGGGCAGTATTGATTACGATACCGCCTTTTTTCATCTTGTTAACAAGAGCGTAATTGATAGATTGTTTGGTTTCGGCAGTTGCCGGAATATGGAGCGAAACGATGTCGCAGTTTTCAAACAAAGCATCTTGAGAATCAACAGCTTTTACACCTGCTGCTTCAATTGCTTCTTTTGGACAAAATGCGTCGTAAGCATAAACATCCATATCAAAACCTTTGGCAACGCGGGCTACATTGCGGCCTACTTGTCCGAATGCAAGTATACCGAGTTTTTTGCCTTTCAATTCAGAACCTGATTTGCCGTTGTAGAAATTTCTTACGGTAAATACCAACAGACCGAATACCAATTCAGCAACAGCATTTGAGTTTTGACCCGGAGTATTCATTACAACAACGCCTTTTTTTGTTGCGGCGTCAAGGTCAACATTATCGTAACCGGCACCTGCGCGAACTACGATTTTCAAATTTTTGGCAGCCTCAAGTACTTCGGCTGTAACTTTGTCTGAACGGATAATCAACGCATCAGCATCGGATATAGCGTCCAAAAGTTGCTGTTTGTCGGTATAGTTTTCGAGAAGAGCAAAGGTATTACCTGACTTTTCTACGATATCTTTGATGCCTTCTACTGCTTGTTTTGCAAAAGGCTTTTCTGTTGCTACTAAAATTTTTTTTGCCATTTTTATAATAGCTTGGTTTATAACAGGTTAAACAAAATTAGTTTTCTTTTTCGAAATCTTTCATAGCTTGTACCAATGCATCAACGCTTTCTTCTGGAAGTGCATTGTAGAGAGAAGCGCGGAATCCGCCTACTGAACGGTGACCTTTCAAACCTACCATATCTCTGCCTTTTACAAAATCCAAGAATTTTGCTTCGAGGTCTTTGTATTCATCGTTCATTACGAAACATACGCTCATTCTTGAACGTGAATCTTCTCTTACTGTACCTCTGAACAATTTGTTGCGGTCGATTTCTTCATAAAGCTTTGTAGATTTTCTGATAGCTCTCTTTTCCATTTCTTTTACGCCGCCGTTCTGAAGAATCCATTCCAAAGTTTTCATACCTGCAAAAATTGGAACTACAGGAGGTGTATTGAACATCGAGTTTTTGTCGATATGTGTCTGATAATTAAGCATTGTAGGAATAGCGCGGTCAACCTTACCGAGCAAATCATCTTTAACAATAGCAAAAGTAACACCGGCGCAAGAGAAGTTTTTCTGCGCACCACCGTAAATAATACCGTATTTGCTTACATCAATCGGACGGCTGAAAATATCAGAACTTGCATCGCAAACTACAGGAATAGGAGAGTCGTAGTCGTTGAGAATTTCAGTACCGAAAATAGTATTATTAGAAGTGATGTGCATGTAATCGCAATCTGTCGGAATTTTAAAACCCTTAGGGATGTATGTGTAGTTGTCAGCCTTGCTGCTAACAGTAGTATCATCTACTTCACCGAAGAGTTTAGCTTCTTTTGCAGCTTTCTGAGCCCATGTGCCTGTATTAACATAAAAAGCTTTTGTACGCAAGAGGTTCATCGGAACCATTGCAAACTGAAGGCTTGCACCACCGCCCAAGAAAATTACGGAGTATCCAGCAGGGATATCGAGAACTTGTTTGAAAAGTTCTACAGTTTTGTTCATTACAGCATCAAAAGATTTGTCTCTGTGTGACATACACATCAAAGAGATGCCTGTTCCGTCAAAATCCTGGATAGCCTTTACTGTTTCTTCTACAGTATAATCTGGAAGAATTGATGGGCCTGCGAAAAAATTATGCTTTTTCATTGTATTGTTTTTAGTAAAAATTTTATTTAGTTTTTTGTTGTTTTCTATTTGTTGGGGCAAATTTCTGTTTAATTGTTTCCCGTTGCAAATTTGCAAAATTATTTACAATTAAAAGAAATTTTTCCTATTTTTATTTCTATGATTTCACACTGCAAAATTATAACATTTTGCGCATAAAACAATAATATTTTTTAAAATTAGTTGCAAATCATTGTTAGCTAATTAATTATAATTGAAATATTATTCTCTTTTCCTGATTATTTTTTTTGATTTGTCTATTTTGTTTGTCGTGAATATGTCAAAAAATTGTATTTAAATTGTATAATCATAAACTATAAGCGTTATCGTTTAATTTTCTTTCGGTTTAATTGTGTTTTATATTTTATTATATTGCAATCCGAATCACGAGAAAATTTTTCGATTTTTGTAATATTTTGAAGTTTCAGTCAGTATTTTCAGACCGCATTTTTACATCTTTTTATTGATTGTTGCCTAACATCTGACGTTTTTTGTATCGAAAAAACATGTTCCTAAAGTAAAAATCGGCATTAAACCGCCATTTTTTGCATTAGAAACATCAAATTCTACAAAAAAATATTTGCTAAATTGCATTTAAATTTAGGTACTTAAAAAAAAGTTTGAAAATAATTGAAAAAAAGTTGTTGAAAAATTTTGCAGAACCAAAAAACCGCCTTACCTTTGCAACGCAAAAAGAAATCAAGGATACGATATTTGAAAGTGATTTTTTTTAATCCGTAATATTTCGGTCGACTAAGTAGCTCAGCTGGTAGAGCACATCCCTTTTAAGGATGGGGTCCTGGGTTCGAACCCCAGCTTGGTCACGAAAAAATTTCTGAATCTTTTTTTGATTCTGAAAATTTAAAATTATGGTTCGACTAAGTAGCTCAGCTGGTAGAGCACATCCCTTTTAAGGATGGGGTCCTGGGTTCGAACCCCAGCTTGGTCACAGGACATTTTTTACGGTTTTTTTATTTTTTTTTGACCGTATTTTTTTATTAGGTCGACTAAGTAGCTCAGCTGGTAGAGC
>JAFXZT010000106.1 GCA_017541145.1 Bacteroidales bacterium
GATAATCTGCAAATATCGAAGTTAAAAATCAAAAATCTGCAAAAATAGACGAAATTTTAAATGCTTGAAATCATGCGATTTACAAGCCATATTTGCATATAGTATGCTTTTCTTTGCAAAAAATCACTTTCCCACGCAGAATCTACTTTCCGATACAGAAGTTTTTGAAGATATTGCCAAGTACTTCATCTGTAGTGATTTCGTCGCCGGTGATTTCGGCAAAAAGTCGCAATGCCTCACGGATATCTTGAGACACAAATTCTCCGGAAAGTCCGGAATTCAATGCGTCTTCGGCACGCTGTATCGAAACCAAGGCATCCGAAAATATCTGATAATGACGGATATTGGTAAGGATTACATCTCCCGGATTGTAATCGGAAGAATTGAGATCCGAAATTAAATTCAAAAGCTCGTCGATATTTGTTTTCTGTTTTGCGGAAATACGTATGATATTGATTCCCGACGGTAAAACAGAAGTGTCAACTTCAGGATAAATATCTGATTTGTTGATAACTGCAATTACCGATTCCGGTCGGATATCTTGCGGAATAATTTCATTATATTGTGCTGCAATATTTTCTTTCGGATCGAGTACCACAATCACAAACTGAGATTTCTGAATTGCAGATTTAGCACGTTCAATACCGAGTTTTTCTACATAATCCTCTGTATCACGAATACCGGCAGTATCTATCAATCTGTAAGTTACGCCGTTGATAACGAGAGTATCTTCAAGCACATCGCGAGTAGTACCGGGAATATCGGAAACTATGGCGCGGTCGTCGTTCAAAAGTGCATTCAAAAGTGTTGATTTTCCGGCGTTTGGCTGTCCGCAAATTGCAATAGGAATTCCGTTTTTTATTGCGTTACCATATTTAAATGAATTTACCAAACGGGTAAGATATTGAATTGTTTGTTTCAAAATATCTTTGAACTGAGTTCTGTCTGCAAATTCTACATCTTCTTCCGAGAAATCGAGTTCCAATTCCATAAGAGAAGTAAAACGCAACAGCAAATCTCTCAACTTCTTTATTTCCTGAGTAATACCGCCACGCATTTGGTTCATAGCGATAGCGTGATCGGCTTCGGATTTCGACGCAATCAAGTCAGCAACAGCCTCTGCCTGCGACAAATCCATCTTCTTGTTAACAAAAGCTCTACGTGTAAATTCACCCGGTTTAGCAAGTTCTGCACCGTGAGAGAGTGTCAATTTGAGAATCTCACGCTGGATGTAAGGACTTGCATGACAAGATATTTCCACAACATCTTCACCGGTATAAGAATGCGGATTTTTGTAAACAGTAACCACCACACGGTCGATATTTTTGTCGCCGTCTACAATAAAACCGTTGTAAACATGGTTTGCCTCGCTATCGTGCAAGATATCGAAACCGGATTTCAGCGGAGAAAATATTTCTGAAATTATTTGCAAGGCTTTGCTGCCGGACATCCTTATAATTGCAATTGCGCCGTTACCTTGTGCTGTGCAAATTGCTGATATTGTAGAGTTTTCCATTTATCGTAAGTTACTTCTTTAAGATTAAAAATATTGCAGGTCTTTTGTCTATATCGGGTTTAGATTGTTTCCATTTTGCTATAGTTTTTGTCTTGATATACTCAGTAGGCAACGTGATATCACAAGCAATTGTCAACAACGTATTAGGACTCAAAACGGAACACAATGTATCAATCAAAGTATTGTTTCGGTACGGAGTTTCTATAAATATCTGAGTTTGATTGAGTTCGCGAGAACGGTCTTCCAACTTTTTTATCTGTTTGTTGCGCTCCGGATTTTTTACCGGAAGATAACCTACAAACGCAAAACTCTGTCCATTGAGTCCGCTTGCCATCATCGAAAGTAATATACTTGACGGGCCAACCATCGGAACTACTTGAATACCATTGCGATGAGCGCTCAATGCCACGGTTGCTCCCGGATCGGCAACTCCCGGACATCCTGCTTCGGAAATTACGCCCAAATCTTTACCTTGTTTCACAGTGTCAAAATACTGCGAATAATCAAAATTCGGGTTGTGCTTATCCATCTCGTAAATCGTGATGTCATTCAAGAACTCTTTCATACCCAACGTGATAAGATAACGTCGGCAAGTTCTGGCATTTTCCGCAATAAAATATCTTAAACTCTGAATTACTGTTAAAACGTCCGGCGGCAAAAACAATGAATGATTTACTTCGCCGAGATTCATCGGCACCATGTAAATTTTGCCTTTTTGTATATTTTGTGTATTGTTTACAGTTTCCATTTTTTCAACTAATCTTTTTGAGGTTCAACGGATTCCGAAGGTTCTGACTTTTCTTCCGTTGCCGGAGCATCGTCTTCGTAACGGTCGCCTTCCCAATCCAAATCTTGTTTTGTAGGTTCGTTGGTTTCGGGTTTTGCTTCATCTTCGAGATTTGTACCGTCATTTGCAGAATCATCAGTTTGTACCGGCACAGTTTCTACCTCAAGCGGGTCTACCTCTTCCAACTTTTTAACTTTCTCTTTCTTAGTGTAATACGGATCGCCTTTACCGAAAGGTTTCATCCACGAGAGCCCCAAGCAGTAAACACGTTCCGACATATAATTAAACAAAGAGATGTCACCCATATCCACCATTTTTGACATCCCGATATAACTGCGACCGTGAACTGTAAAAACCCCGACTTTGGAACAAAATGATATTCCAATCTGACCTGTCAAACCGTATGTAAAAGTTTTGTATTTACCGTTTTCAATTCTTGAAACGCACGAAGAATCAGTAAGTTCCATATTAGTTTCAGGACGGCTGCGGTCAATCAGAAAATTGGCGTAAGTACCGACAGAAAATGTAAATTTTACAGCATGTTTACCGAAATCCACATGCGCAAGAAGCGGCACACTCAAATATTTCAGATGTTGGGTGTAATACAGAGATTCGTCCTTGAACGAGTAGCCTGAATATTGATAATTCAGTTCGCCCTGAAAACCAATCATATTACGGAGTTCCAAATGCTTGTAACCCACTCCGAAACCGTATGTCGGCTCCATACTTACAATTTTATTCAACGCAACAGAATCACAGTTAACATTTGCTGCTCCGAAATATCCCTGAAAGCCAACAAGGTGCTGAGCTTTGCAATTGATTGAAGTCAACAATGTTAACGCCACGAATATCTTTAAAATTTTTATCATCTGAAATAATATTCTTAGTAAATTCGTGTGCAAAGTTACAATTTATCAGTATTTTTGTGAAATTTTTTTTCAAAGATATGCGATACAAAGTCACAATGGCCTACAACGGCAAAAATTATCACGGTTGGCAAGTACAGCCAAACGCAGTAACGGTACAAGAAGTACTCAACAAATGCCTCTCGATGCTGCTACACGAAAATATTGAAACAATTGGCGCGGGTCGTACTGATGCCGGCGTTCATGCAAGTTTCTACGTTGTACATTTCGACAGCGAAAAAGGCATTGCAGACATCCCGAATTTTATTTACAAAATCAACAAATTTTTACCGCAAGACATCGCAATTTATACAATAGAAGAAGTCAGCGCAGATTTCAACGCACGTTTTTCTGCCAAAAGTCGCGAATACAAGTATTTGATTCACACCAGAAAAGATCCGTTTCTCAACGATTCGTCATGGTATTATCCATACAAATTGGATTTTGACATCATGCAAAAAGGTTGCGATATATTGCTGAATACCACTGATTTTGCATCGTTTTGCAAACTCGGAGCCGACAATGTTACAACAATTTGTCAACTTATGGAAGCAAGGTTTGATATCGACGGACACAAAGTAACGTTTACAATAAAAGCCGACAGATTTTTACGCAACATGGTAAGAGCAGTTGTCGGAACTCTTATTGATCTTGGAGCCGGCAGAATTACGCTTGAACAATTTCAACAAATAGTAAACGCCAAAAACCGTAACAATGCCGGACAATCAGTTCCGGGTCATGCTCTAAGTCTTGTAAATATCGAATATTAGTTTACTTATTGTAATGTCCGCATAAATCAGAATATTTGCAATTTTTACAGATATTCTGATTTTTACAAGCATCAAACTTTTGGTCTTTACTGAATATATTTTCGAGCAACACCTTGAGTTTCAATATAAAATCATCAGTCATTTTCTGAATATTGTCGGGAGTAAGCCATTCAACAACCTTATCCGGTTTAAGACCGAAACGCGAATTATCATCCGTAATATTGTCACGCACGCCGTAAATCACCGGCATAGGCTTAAACTGCGGATTCAATTGCATGTAGACATACGAGTACAACAAAACTTGAAATGCTTGAGTTGAACGTTTTTCATCACCGCCCTCAAACAAACTGTCAATACTTTTGAATGTCATTTTACCTTCCATGTTACCGGTCTTATAGTCAACAATTCTCAACACGTTGTTCACCAAGTCAACACGGTCGATTGTACCGCCGATATTTACCGCGAAAGGTTTGCCGTCCACCAAAATCGTAATCGAAGTTTTTACTTTACCTTCAGCCTCTTTCAATTGAAACGGAGCTTTGGTTTTGTCGTATTCGAGAATACGGTCAAGATACTGTCTTACAACGTGAAAGAAAATATTGTTAAAACCCGAAAGATCGTTTTGAGACTTGTTGCGCTCTTTGAAAACTTTGTTGTAAGAAGTCAAAATATAGGAATCCAACTCCGGTTTGGCATCGTCGATAGCTTTAGCGGAAATCATACCGTTGACATCTTTTATATTAGTGTACAAATCCTCAATTGCGCCGTGAAGTATCGAACCGAAATCCGCTGCCGAAGATTCTTCGTCAAGTTCTTCAATCTCTCTGATTCCGGCAATATACGTAAGATAATATTTCAACGGACAATCCAAAAATGTATTCAAAGCCGACGGAGTAAATCTGTAAGCTGCTAATTCTTTGAGTTTTGCAAGTGTTTTTTCTGAATTTCGCAATTCAATTGCTTTACCGGAAATCGGTTTTATAAATCTCAAGAATTGACTTTGATTTATATTCATCTGCGAACCCGGACAAATTTCCGAAGATGCTTCTTTTAGAATCTGCGTAGCAAAACGGCTCGGCTCTCCCGAAACATTAAACGAGAACACATTGTTGTACAACAATTTAATATTTTTTGCACGTTGAAACAATCGGTAAAAGAAGTAAGCGAAAACCGCATCTTTGTATTTTGTAATCGGCATATCAAATGCAAGTCGCATTCCCTCAGTAATAAACGAATTATTTTCAGAACGTTTCGGGAAAACGCCTTCGTTCATACCGAGAAGAATCACATTGTCGAAATCGATGTTACGGGTTTCCATCATACCGATTATTTGTACGCCGTCGTTGTCCTCGGAATCAAAAGCTACTTTTATTTGCGACATGTGTTGTTTTACAATGTTAATTATCAACTTGTCATCAATTCCTGTAAGATTTAGTTGAAGAATATTATTGTAAAACTGTTTCAAAGCGATATATGCTTGATAAATAAATTCGTTGATTGGCTTGTTGACAGTTTCGGGCAAATGATAATCATTTTCTTTTGACCTCGGATTCATCAAAAAGTACAACTCCGCCAAAATATCCATGAAATTTTTCACCAAATCGGCAGGAGTTTTTCTGTCAGTTAAGAAAATGATATTCAGAATATTAGGGAACGACCTGAAATATCCCGAATTTACACGAATCATTCTCTGCTCATTGATTTCCTGATTGATAAGTTTTGATTTGAACTCCGGAATTTTTGCTACAAGCGGATGATTAATCACAGCAAGTACATCTTTGTAATAGTAATCAATAGTATCACCATTGTCGCGACCGTTGTTCATAATCTGCATACAACAATTCAAAAACGAGTAAACCGGAGTATCAATAAACGGATAACCCATTGTAACATTTACTTTTTTCACGTCATCGGGCAAAGCGTCCAAAACAGGAAACAACAGATGCTCATCACCCAAAACAATAGCGGTACTCGGATTTTCGTTGCCGTCTATATTGGAATTTTTATCATTTTTTGACTTTATGATACCTGTTAAAAGTTGATGAACAGCCTTAGCCTGACCAACTTGCAACGGCACACCAATATATTCAACCTCTTTTGGAGAGTGCAAAATATTGTCCGGCAAATTGCGTCCGCGTTCATCGGGATATTCGTCAAGATATTCACGCATAAAAAGCCCGGCTTCCTGAGCCTTGTCAGAGATATAATACGAATCAGCATCCCAATAAAACTTGGCATTCTTGGAATCGCGCAAATGCTTGAAAATCTTACGTTCTGCCTTGTTCAAAACATTAAAACCGATAAAGATGTAAGTTTTGAAACGGGTTTTAAGATTGCCGTCATCAATAAGTTGACAGATTTTTCGGTTGTTCATTCCCGAATATCCGGCGCCAAGTTTTTCGAGATTCTGTTTAAAAATATTGTACACTTTGGGCAAATTGATCCAAAGTTCCATAAATCTCTGTTTTTCTTTGCTGATATGGTCGGGTGAAAAATTACGCCAAAATGTTTTAATAATTTCACGATATTCTTCCGGGAAATCTTTGGAGAAATAAGCATCTATCTCGTTGAGATCCGCACAGTTATGACAAAGTTGATTGATGTCAACAAGATAATTATCAATCTCATTGAAATCAGCAACTAATCTCTGACCGGTATCGAAAAAGCGGTTGAAATCAGCAGCAAGTCCCTGATTTAGCATTCCTTGATGATTGAAAACTTGTTGAAAAGCGTCAAACAACTGAAAAAGCAAAGTCAAATCGTCGGCAACCGTAGTTTTTAGGAACTGTTGCCAAACTTTGTTGATAGGAAACATGTGTCCCGAAAAAGAGACCTGTCTTTTAAGTTTAGCGTATACAGTTCTGAAATACAGCATAGTACGTTTGTTAGGAAACACCATGCATACAGAATTATCGTTGTCGTATTTGCTCAGAATATCTTCCGCGCAATCCCGTAAGAAACTGTTCATGAAAATATTGGTTTGATTTGTTATAAATGCAAAAATAGCAAAAAACAGTAAAAAAACATCACAAAACAAAAATCAATCAATAGTTTTTTCATTACAAATAAAAATCGCTACCTTTGCAATCATGGTGCAAATCAGCACAAAATTATCAAAATCAAAACAATAAAAAATCATGATTAACAAAGAACATCTGATGCGCGACCTTCAATTGGTAAGAGAAAAGTCGCCATTGATACACAATATTACAAATTATGTTGTAACAAATTTTACTGCAAATACACTGCTTGCAGTAGGAGCATCACCGGTAATGGCTCATGCAATAGAAGAAGTAGAAGAAATGACTTCAATAGCCGGCGCATTGGTAATAAATATCGGAACGCTTGATACTCCGTGGATTACAAGTATGTTGAAAGCCGGAAAAGCAATGCATTCAAGAGGTGGCGTAATAGTTTTGGACCCGGTAGGTGCCGGCGCTACAAAATTCAGAACCGAAACGGCTTGGAAAATCATAAACGAATGTCACCCGACAATCATAAGGGGCAACGGCTCTGAAATTATGGCACTTATAAATGCAGATGTAAAAAGTAAAGGCGTAGACAGCAGTGCCGATGCTTCAGATGCTTTGGAATCGGCAAAACTTTTGGCAAAACAGACTTCTGCCGTAGTATGTATCAGTGGCAAAACAGATTATATCACTGACGGCGAACGTGTAGAACAATTGAACAACGGTTCAAAAATGCAAACCCTCGTTACGGGAATGGGCTGTACATCGTCGTCGATGGTAGGAGTATTTGCAGCAATAAATCCCGATGCTTTTGAAGCTACACTTCACGCAATGGCGCTGATGGGCGTTGTCGGCGAAATGGCAGCACAGATTTCAGTAGGTCCGGGTTCACTGCTAAGCAATTTCAACGACTTGCTCTATACAATTACACCACAACAACTTGCTAACAATGTAAGACAATGAGTAGAAACGATTTAGACATCTCGTTGTATCTTGTAACCGACCGTCCGCTATCAAGAGGACGCGACATCCGATGGATTGTAGAAGAAGCCGTAAAAGGCGGTTGCACAATAGTTCAACTCCGCGAAAAAGATTGCAGCACCAAGGAATTTGTTGACTTGGCGATACAATTGAAACAAACACTCAAGCCGTTAGGTATTCCGCTGATAATCAACGACAGAATCGATGTTGCATTGGCTTCGGATGCCGACGGAGTTCATATCGGTCAATCTGACATGCCTTACGAAATTGCCCGCAAAATTCTCGGTCCGGACAAAATCATAGGACTTTCGGTAGAAACTCTCGACGAAGTAACGCAAGCCAATGATTTGGATGTTGACTATATCGGAATCTCGCCGATTTTTGCCACGAATACCAAAACCGACACTTACAAACCATTCGGGCTCAACGGATTAACACAAGCAATGATACGCAGCAAACATCCGGCAGTAGGCATCGGAGGCATGAATCACAAGACAGCCGCCGACGTGATGAAACACGGTGCTGACGGTATTGCAGTGGTTTCCGATATTGTTTCGGCAGATTCTCCGAAACAAAGTTCTCAAGAGTTGCTAAAAATTGTAAACGACAACAAAGGCTCTTGGTCTGACAACGCATGGTCGGTAATTCAACCGATAATGGAAGATATCCGAAATCATCCGTTTGTACAAGAAATGACAGCGGGAAACCTTCATAAAACCAGATTTTTACATTACCTTCAACAGGATATAATTTATATTGCGAATTACGGTAAAGAGATGTTTCAACTTGCCGACATGTTGCCGGAAAGCCGATTAAAAACACTTTTCACGCAATTTGCTCACGAGGGAATTGCTGCCGAAGAAACACTTCATAATCAATTGATGCAAGAATTTGGAAGTGCAAACGCCGAACCTTACGACGGTACAACTGAATACATGAATCATACGAAGCAATTTTTTGAACCTGCCGACCTTTCAATGGCATTGGCAGCGATGTTGCCGAGCATGTGGGTTTACAATTCAATTGGAAGTTACATCCTAAGTATTGAACAAGGCGGCGAAAAAAATCCGTATCACGAATGGATATCTTACTACTCGTCACCACTGATGAACGAAGGCATAAAAAATTCGATAGAACTTATCAACGAATTAGCATCGAAAGAGAGTTTAAAACGAAGAGCTGCAATGCGTTATGCTTTTGTGAAATCTGCGATGTTGGAACTGAAATTTTGGGATCAAGCGTATAAATCGATGTAAAAAAAACAAGTCAGAAAAAAAAATGAAAACATACAAAAGAGTATTAACCATAGCCGGCAGCGATTCAGGCGGAGGCGCGGGCATTCAAGCTGATATCAAAACAATTTCAGCATGCGGATGTTACGCAGCATCGGCAATTACAGCCGTTACAGTTCAAAATACACTTGGAGTAAAAGCAGTGCAAGCCATTCCGGTTGAGATAGTTACGGGACAGATTGAAGCAGTTTTGGAAGATATCGGCGCAGATGCCATAAAAATCGGAATGCTCAACACATCGGAAGTGATTGAAGGAATCCGCACAATGCTCGACAAATACAAAAATCCGAACGTAATTCTCGATCCCGTTATGGTTTCTACTTCGGGGCATCGTCTGATAGAAGAAAGTGCAATCAACTCGTTAATAAACAATCTTTTACCGGCGGCAAGAGCAATTACGCCGAATATTCCTGAAGCCGAAATTCTTTTGGGCGGACAAAAAATAGAAAAACAGTCACAACTACCGGAAGCAGCAAAAGCATTAGCTGAAAAAAGTCACACTTCTGTACTTCTGAAAGCGGGTCATCTTACTGAAGATAAGTTGGTTGACATGTTTTACGATGCTGAAAACGGCAAGATGTACGAATTGCCGTCGGTAAGAATTTACACAAAAAATACTCACGGCACAGGTTGTACGATGTCATCGGCATTTGCATCGATGTTGGCTTTAGGTTACTCATTACCGGAGGCAGCCTCCAAAGCCAAAGAATTTATCAATGATGCAATTGTTGCAGGTGCTGAATATCAGATTGGTAACGGTTTCGGCCCGGTAAAACATTTTTACAAACTTTGGAAATAATCTCTACAAAACAAAAAACTTCGGACAAATGCAGATTTATCCGAAGTTTTTTTATTACAATTATTTGTATTCCAACCTTTTTGTATATTCCAATAAAAAAGGAATTTTCCGTAACAAAAAATGTTAACAGAAAATTCCAAAATAAGTAAATGTACAAAAAAATCAAAATTATTTTATATTTTCTCCTTTGTCTTCGTTCTTCGCAGTAGACGTAGACTTGAGAGTAGGAGATGCAATTTTGTATTCTGCACTTTCGTTCGGGTCGTTGAGCATACGGTTTGGTTGAGAAGTAGATTCCAACACAGACCACCACAATTCGCTTTCGAGATTAATTTTCTTACGCTCTTTTACAGCCGCACGAATCGGAAGAATTGTAAAATTGCCGTTCCAGTGACCAACCACAAATGCAGTTTTACCTGCCATTGCAGCATGTACTGCGTGCTGAGCCAACTGATTACAGAATTTAGAATCATTTGAGTTAGCCGGCGCACTACGGATGATGTAACTCGGGTCGATATATTTGATTGAATGCGGGAAATCTTCTTTGTTGAACTGCTCAGAAATTTTGTCTTTGAGATAAATACCGATATCCTTGTACTTAACATTACCGGAATCATCTCTTTCAACATTTTCATCGTGTTCAAAGAGGAACTGACCTGCACCTTCAGCAACAATAATCAAAGCATGTTTACGGGAAATAAGGCGCTGTTTTATCTGATTGATAAGACCTTTCTCACCATAAAGATCAAATTTCATTTCAGGAACAAGCACGAAATTTACATCACCGGTAGAAAGTGTAGTATTAGCAGCAATAAAACCGGAGTCACGACCCATAAGTTTTACAATTGCAATACCGTTGTAAGCACCTTTTGCCTCGTTGTGAGCGTTGATACAAATCTTACTTGCCTCAGAAAATGCAGTTTCAAAACCGAAAGACTTGTCGATAAAACTAATATCATTATCAATAGTCTTTGGCACACAACCGACAGCGATTTTCAGACCGCGGCGTTCTATTTCGTCACTGATATCCTGAGCAGCTCTCAAAGTACCGTCGCCACCGATACAGAACAAAATATTGATATTTTCACGCTGAAGCAAATCAACAATTTCTTCGCTAGGCTGAGGTCCGCGAGAAGAACTCAAGAAGCTACCGCCCAACAAGTGAATACGGTCAACGATATCCGGAGTAAGTTCCACGTAAGGAAGATTGTATTTTGAAATAAAACCTCTAAGTCCGAACATGATACCAATCACATTCTTAACATTGTAACGTCTGAAAAGCTGCATTACAAGACCACGAATCACATTGTTGAGACCCGGACAAAGACCACCGGCAGTTACAATTGCGACTTTGGTTTTGCTCGGTTCAAAATACAAGAACTCGTGCGGACCGGCTTTTTCGAAAGAAATCGGAGGAATATTGGTCTGCTTGTAATCAGAAAGTGCGTTGGTAGATCCGTCGTAAAGGATTCTCACGGTGTCGGTAACATAGTCATAAACTTCGTCGCCCACCACTTTTGACAAATGAAGCGGAGACGGCACACGGCAATTTCCCAACGATTTTACGTTGAAATCCAATGTATTTAATTCTTCTTGAGTCATATTAAGTATTTTTTGATGTTAATTATTGTTCAACTGCAATTATAACAAAAATGTAGTTTAACAAGATGTTAAAATTCATTATTTTTGTTATTTGAAGAAAATAATTCTCTGTTTACCGCAAGTAGCTTGACCGAAACGTGCGAAATGATAATTAACTTCGAGCAAAACTTGTGCTGAAAGCGGTTTCATTTCGATGTTATTAAACAAGTGATTACTTGTCATTTCAGGATAACCGTACACATTGGTAGAACCATCGCATTCCAAAACATTCTTTGGACAGTAAGCGGCTCTAATTCCGAGACTTACCTGTACACGGTCGCCATTGTAAGGCATAAATCCGAAACCGAATACTACACTTGTAAAACTACTCTTGAAATATTGTTCGCAAGGAGCATCGCCTACCAACGGATTTTCGTTTGTCATATCCACACCTTTTACTTTAGTAAACTTTGGACCGAGTTCACAATAAAACCCGTATTCGCCGGTATATCTGAAAAGCGGAAGAAAATCAGTGGCTTTCATTTTTAAAGATCCGTCATAATCCTTGATATTTAAAGGATTGTACTCGTGATTATTGAAATCATATTTATTATCGTATTCCGAACCCATAAATTCCAGAGATACACCAACTTTATCAATGAAAACTACGCCAAGACGACCACCGTAACAATATGTAGGGCCAAGATAATCCTGATTGAAACCGTTGATATCCAAAGCCTCAGAACATAAAAACGAAGAAGCGCCATATCCGCCTTTTACAGCAAGAGAAATCCAGTTTGGAGCGCCGCTGCCCCTACGTTGTCCGAATACATTGATTGTAAGGACTGTTAATAAAATTAAAACTACTATTTTTTTCATTTGGTTTGAGTATATTAGTTAAAAAAAATTCGAGGTTAAAGTAAACAAATTTTAATGACAAAAATTCGTTTTTCTCGAAAAAAAATTGAAATTTTGCATAAAATTAAAATACGAATCAGCAAAAAATGAAACCGTTTTTTCAAGACTGGGGCTTTTTCAGAAGGCTTAGTTCTTTAATAGTCATAATGTTACTCTTAACATTGATATTTGTAGTAGTAAGTTTGGGACTTGCAATACTTATCTACGGGCAAAAACAGGTCAATGCGATGGAAGTACAAGTATTGCAATTTACGCAAGGCGTTCTAAGTTTCGGGATGTTCATATTACCATCAGCATTATTTGCATATCTGTTTGAAAATCATAACATTTTCAAAGGACTTTCGATGTCAGAAAAGCCAAAACTGATTCATATCGGAATCTGCATATTGATGTTTTTTGTATCAATTCCGTTAATATCATATTTAGAAGAAATCAATCTGAAAATGCAATTGCCTCAATGGATGTCAGGCATAGAACAATGGATGCGAACTCACGAAGAACAAGCCAAAATCGCAACCGAAAAATTACTTGGCGAACCCGGAATCAATGCACTGATTTCCAACATAATAGTAATAGCATTAATACCGGCAATAGGCGAAGAATTATTATTTAGAGCAACATTGCAGAAAAATATTTTTCAGAATAGTACCAAAATTCAACCATATATTTCGGTAATAATAGTAGCAATATTATTCAGCACATTTCATTTACAGTTTTACGGATTTTTACCAAGATTTGTACTTGGAACCATGCTCGGATTGTTGTTTTTGTTAACAAAAAATATTTGGGTACCAATAAGTTATCATTTTATCAACAATTTTATAGCAGTAATGGTAAGTCATACCGATGCAAACGAAACTGTACATGCAGAACCACAATTCATAGCGCATCCGCTAATAATAATTTTAAGTTTATTAGCAACAATATCAATAATTTATTTATTGTATAAAACAGAAAAAAAACATTAGAAAACTTTTTTTAGAAGAATAAAACATATACTTTTGCGTAAATTTTAAAATATAATTAGCAACATTTTACGTTTTTTTACGTATAAAGAAAATATAAAAAAACAATTCAAAATGGCAGTACAAAAACCATCAAAGAAAACCAAACGGACACCGGAAGAAAAAGAGCAATTTAAAAGACAACACCGTCAAAGTTTCCGTTTGAACGATTTGGAATTGCAGGCACTTATGAAATACTACAAGAAGTATAAAGTAAAAAATCGTGCAAGATTTTTACGTGAGACAATAATGGGAGTTGTTCTGAAAAAATTTGAAGAAGATTATCCTACATTATTCGACGTGCCAACAATTAACGATATCAAAAAGTAATATTCACTTAACTATTATAAAACTTAAACAAATGAAAAATTCCATTATCAGAAGATTTGCGTTATTGGCAATTGTCATGTTAGGCATGACTGTCAGCGATGCATTCTCACAAAGTGCAAATAGAACCTGGTGGAACTCGCTTCCAACAGCATGGAAAAAAATCATTCAACAACAAGAACTCAAAGGCAAAGATATTACTCCAACTGACGAAATGCTGGAAGATATCGTGAATATCAAAAGTATAGTTTGCTCAGGCAACAAGGAAATTACTGACTTGAAACCTTTAGCAAGACTCAAAGCTTTGGAATATATCGATTGCAGCAATACCAACATCACTTCGCTTACAGGTATCGAAAATCTTACAAACCTCAGAGAACTAAACTGTTCTAACAACGACAATGTAAACTCATTGATGCCGTGTCAGCACCTTGGTAACCTCGAAAACATCAACTGCGGCAACACAATGGTAAAATCATTGGCACCATTGAAAAGCCTTACAAGACTTAAAAAACTTGACGTTCATTTCTGTACTGTCAACAATTTGTCAGTAATCTGTGAACTCAAAAACCTTGTATACTTGAATGTTGCACAAAATCAAAGTTTATATTCTTTGACCGGTGTAGAAAAACTCATCAACCTTGTAGAACTCGACTGCTCTGAAACCAACCTCACAGACCTCAGCCCGCTTGAAACTATGAAAGCATTGGAAACTCTCAATGTATCAAACACTAAGGTTACAACATTGCGTTCATTGCAATTCATCAAAACACTCAAAGAAGTTGACTGTTCTGATACAAGAATTTCAGCAGCAAGTCTTGACTATTTCTTCTCTCACGTAAAATTGACATTGCTTAGAGGCCGTAATCTTGAAATCACTCAAAAGCAAATCAACGATTTTACTTCATCTTTTACAAAGAAAAACATCAATTGCGATGTAATCTTAACAACAAAATAATCAAGATATTTTTCTTAAACAAAAAAAGATATTTCAATACATCAAAAAAAACGCCATAGGAAACAATTCTTATGGCGTTTAGTTTTTCTAAATTGTTGAAAAATTTTACTACTTTTGAAGTAGACTTAGTTAGAAACGGCAACGTTGGTGGCTTGCGGACCGCGCTTACCTTCTGTAACTTCAAAAGTTACTTTTTGATCAGCAACAAGATTTACTTTCTTATTGTTAACACTTGCAACACCTGTATAGTGTACAAAAATGTCGTTACCTTCGTCAGATTCAATAAATCCGAAACCCTTAGTGGTATCGTACCACTTAACTTTTCCTGTGTGTTGAGCCATAGTTCTAATGTGTTTTTTAATTTTTAAATCTGGTACAAATTTATTAAATTTTTCATTAATAAAAAAGTTTTTTTTAAATTTATGTTAAAAAATAATATTACAATATGTTTCATCCTGATTATTACAGCAATAGCAAATTGTTGCTCAGGTCAAAACTACAAGCTTAAAAAATATTCAATCAACTCGGATTCGGCATTTTTCAACATAGATAAATCATTTTGGTTTAGAGATTTAGATACGTCATTTATATCAAAACTAAATACAAAATATCTCACAAAATTTGCTGATTGCGGTTATCCGTTTTGTAAAATAAATTGCGATTCAATAGTAATTAAACAAAACAAATTTTTTATCTGCAATTCAGTTTCGTTAGGCAAAAAATACATTTTAAACAACATCTTTTTTGTCGGAAATCCGAAAATAAACAAAAAATATATTTTTAACATCACCAATTTGCATCCGAAATCAGAATATAATGAAACAAATGTCAAAAATATTGATAAAATTCTAAACAATTGCGAATTAATAAATATCATAAAATCTTCCGAAATAGAATTTCATCCCGAAGACGCCGATTTGTATTTGTTTCTAAAAAACAAGAAAACAAATTTAGTAAACGCCATTGCAACAATAAATTACGATGAAAATTCTACAAAATATTTTCTTACCGGAAATGCAGAACTGAAACTTCAGAACAATTTCGGAGAAGCAGAAAAATTTTATTTTAATTGGATTGGTTACAACAACAATTCTCAAGAGCTTAATACTGAGTTGGAATGGCCATTTATAAACGGTAGCAGAACATCGGCAAATTTCGATTTGGAATTAATTAAAACCGATTCTACTTGTCTGAATATCAGAATAAAACCGATGTTAGAATTTTTGTTAACAAAAAACTTTCATCTTGGAATTTTTACTGAACACAAGAAAATAATACCGACAAAAAATATCGCTGACATCTCACAAAAAAAAATCAACCTTTACGGAGTGAGTCTTTCCAAGAAAAACAGTATCGTAAACGGCGAAACTTCAATAGCTTTTGGCAACAGAAATTCCGGCGAGACACAAAATCCAATCATGATGTTAACAACAAAAATCAATTCAGAAATAAAAATTATAGACAATTTATACTACGAAATAAACGCAGAATCAAAAACAATGATAAGCAAAGATCGTTTTGATATTCATGAAAATTACATGTTAGGAGGTTCGGGAAATTTGCGCGGTTACAACGAAAACGAGATTTTTGCAACCGAATATTGTCTGTTAAACAATGATTTGAAATTACATGCCAACGAAAATTTTATATTATTTTGCTTTTACGATTGTGCAATATACAGATGTAAAACTCAGATAACCAACTACTCAGGAACACCGATGGGTATTGGATTAGGAATTGGGACAAAAATTTTACAAACAAACATAAATTTGGCATACGCATTGCCAATTGAAAAAAACAAGACCAACAGCGCGAAACTATCTAAAATACACATAAAAATTAATGTAGAATTTTAGGAAAAAAGTCTTTAAAAATCCAAACAAAAAATTTAATTTTGCGTTTAGATTTAAAGGAATACAAACTTTAAATAAATATAGAAAAAATGAAAAAATCTTTATTCTTAATCGCTTTAGTAGCTGCAGTATGTTTTATATCGTCATGCAGACCATCACGTCCGGCATGTCCTGCATACACACAAATTGCGAAAACATTTTGCAATACAGTAGCACACTTTTAAATAAGAGATGAAAAAGCTGAGCCTCGTAATACTGTTGACAATCTTATTTCTTGAGGGATTTGCTCAAGGAGAGATAGATACAGAAAAAAAGATATTGTACCGTAACGAATGGTCGATTGGTATGCTTCTGAAAACCAATGGTTTGGATTTTGATTACAGAAGCGGTAAGTTTGTGAATTATTTCAAGAAAAACTTATGGGAATGCGGATTAGGTTTTATCAAGCATCCTCAGCAATACCGAGCATCAAATCCATACGTTACGGGATACAGACAATATTGCTTCGGCAAGAAAAATTTCTGTTTCGAGCTCTTTTATTCACGAGGCCGTCAGCGCTCTTTGTTCACGAAACAAGACCTCA
This sequence comes from Bacteroidales bacterium, assembly GCA_017541145.1. Lineage (GTDB taxonomy): Bacteria > Bacteroidota > Bacteroidia > Bacteroidales > UBA3824 > UBA3824. The sequence goes on from JAFXZT010000106.1 coordinate 17,244, forward strand.
ACAGCGTAGAAATCAGACTATTCTATTTTGGAGGAGCGACATTGGCGTTTCTGAAACCGATATATTATGAAATAAGTTACAACGATAATATAAAATCAGAAAAATTTGATCCTGTAAATCATTACGCAGGAATTACGCTCGGACCGTCAAGTTTTGCCAAAGGATTCGACGAAATTTCAGTAGTCCCCGGAATACAATGTAAAGCCGGATTAAGTTTTGAATTTGGCAAATCAGACAAAAAGCTCACCGCATTGGAAGCCGGATTCAAATTATCAGCCTTCACCAAGAAATTGGAAATCATGGAGCAAAAATCCAACCCACAATTTATAGGAAATCTGTTTCTAACAATGAGATTCGGAAGAGTAAAGCATGGTGCTCAGTATGAGTATCTTAACAAATACGAAGATTACTAGAAAATCAAATCATAACATTTTTTTAATACAACCTGACTATTTTTTGGCAAAAAAATTGCAAAGAGCCAATATGGGAAACTATATCTGCTAAGTTGTACTTGTTTTAAGAAAACATTAGATGCGGAATGGTATCGAAAGCGAATATTATTTTTAATAAGAATTTAATGTTTTTATTAATTAGTTTTTATTAAAAGTAAAATCCTGAGTTAGAAAACGTTAAGAGACTAAAAAATTGTTTTTTCAACAAAATTTTCTCGTTAAGGAAACAATTTTTTAATCCAAAAAGTTGGAAAATTGAGTTATTCGATATAAATTTGCAGCCTAAACGTTTCAAAAAATAAGTAAACTAGTTTTTTATAGCTAAAACCAAAAAAACAGATTTAATGAAAAACTATTATTTTTTGAACTAATTATTATCACTATGATTAAATACAAATTTAATCCTAAGACCTTGAATTTTGAGGTTCAAAAGGTAGCGATAACGCAATTTATCTATCAAAAAGTATTACCAAAATTTGCTTTTACAATAGTTTTAGGTATTGCTTTGGGAATCATTGGAACATATTACATAGATTCTCCGGCACTGAAAGATGTATTAGAAGCTAATACACAACTAAAAGGAAATCAAGAGTTTCTGCTTCGTCAATACAAAGATTTGGACTCAAATCTCATGCTAATAGCAAAGAGAGATATTACTTACCACCAAATTTTTCAACAAGAACCGGTTTCTGCGAAAGAATTACGAGGCGGTTTTGGTGGTACTGACAGATACGCATACCTAAAAGAATTCAGTAATTCAGCTGAACTTATCAAAACCAGAGTACTTTCTGATATTATCGTCAACGAATTGAAAGTACAGAAAAATTCATTTGAAAAAATTACCAAATCTGTAAAAGAAAAGGAGAAAATGCTTGCAAGCATCCCTTCTATTTATCCAATTGCAGTAAAAGATTTAACAAGAATCGGCTCCGCATTCGGTTACAGATTTCACCCGATATTACACATCTATAGAATGCACGCAGGAGTAGACTTTTCTGCGGCAGCCGGCACTCCAATTTACGCAACCGGAAACGGTGTTGTATTTATGGCAGGCGCACAAAGCGGCTACGGCAACGTTGTAAAAATCAATCACGGTTTCGGATATACTACAGTATACGGTCACATGAGCAAAGTAATTGCTAAAGAAGGACAGAAAGTAAATCGTGGCGATATTATAGGATTGGTTGGCAGCTCAGGACTTTCTACAAGCCCGCATTGCCACTACGAAGTAAGAATCAACAACAAACCTGTAGATCCTGTTAACTTCTACAAAGCTGATATGACAAACGATGAATATCAACAATTGTTGGATGCATCTCATATCTTCTCAGAAGAATTCTTCGACTAAATGAAAAATTAAAATACAAAATAAGAAAAAAACAGAACCCGGCAACAATAAGTTTGACCGGGTTTTAGTTTTAATATAGGAAAATAAGACTTCACTAAATGACTACTATGCAAACAAATAATAAAAAGATATTTTTTTTGAAGCAATATAGCTTTTTGGTATATTTGGCATAGAATTTATAGAGAAACAAATAATAAAAAACAAATAATCATAGTATCATGATCAATAATCAAAAAAGTCACATAATAAAAATTTTCGTTTTTGGTACTTTGTTGAAAGGCCAACGATTCGACTTTTACATGGGCGGAAGCACATATTGTGGCAAATCATACGCACGCGGTCAACTTATGATGGCAGAAAACGGTAGCGTCTATATCGACGTTGATGACCACAACGCATATACCAAGGGCGAAGTTTACATGGTGGATTATTCTTGCTTACAGAGAATTAACCACTTGGAATCACGCTCCGGAGAATTTCCTAAAGGCTACGATCTTACATTGATTCCAACATGGAATATCGAAAAAAATCCGGATTTTAATTTTGACTTGGAAAAAGCCGATTTTTGCTTTTACTACCGCAGAAGAAACACCCCGATAAAAATTATCGGCGGAAACTATCAAGCTTTCAAAGATCCGGTAGAAGAGATTGGCACTTTTCTTGAAAAAGAAAAAATTAAAATCTTGGAACCTCAAGATATCATCGATTATATGAAAGATAGAATGAGAACAGATTTTTAAAAAAAATAGATAATTTTCTTTGAAAAAGAAAATCTTTTTAATATTTTTGCGAATAACTTGTTATTAACTAATAGATGAAGAGTAAAGCGACATCGACAATAAAAAGTAGAATACTCAATATTCTATTTTGGTCAATCATTTCTGCGGCTTTTATTGGTCCGGGAACGGTGACCACCGCAACAAAGGCAGGATCTGATTTTCAGTTTCAGCTTTTGTGGGCTTTATCTTTTTCTACAATAGCATGTTTAGTATTACAAGAAGCAAGCGCCAGAGCCACAATATACTCAGGAATGAATTTGGGTCAAGCGATAAAATTTCATTTCACGGGTAGCAAGGCTCAGGTGCCTGTTTTAGTTATGATTGTAGGTGCAATCATCTTAGGATGTGCAGCATACGAAACCGGAAATATTTTAGGTTCGGTGGAAGGACTGTCGCTCGTATGGGAAAAAGTGGATAAACGATGGTTTGTTTTAGCGATTGCAGTAATTGCGGCTTTGGCATTAAGTCTGAAATCCATGCGCTCTATGGCGAATTTTATGGGCAGTTTTGTATTTATTATGGGTGCTGCATTTATCACGACCGCCGTTACAACCAATCCTCCTATAGACCAATTAGCAAAAGGCGTATTTGTTCCGACACTTCCTGAAGCTCCCGGCGCAGGATTATTGGTTTTGGGTTTGGTAGGAACTACGGTTGTACCTTACGACTTGTTTTTGGGATCGAATGTCGTTCAAAAAGATACTACTGTAAAAGATATGCGTATTGGAGTATCGTTTGCAGTGATTCTCGGAGGATTTATCTCAATGGCGATTTTGTGCGTCGGTACAGAAATGACACGCGGTCTTAGTCCCGAAGCAATCAAAAACTTGGGATTCTCTTACAAATTGTTGTCACAAACATTGTCAATCGGTGTAGGTCAATGGTCGGTTTACATCTTTAGTTTTGGTATGTTTGCGGCAGGTTTTACAAGTGCAATTACCTCACCTTTAGCATCTTCGCTTACAGCAAGAAGTATATTTGAGAAGAAAAATTCTGACGGTACGCCTAAAAAACGTAACGCCTTTAAATGGATTGCTTACGTAGTTTTGGCAATCGGAATTGTTTTGGGCATGTTGCAAATAAAACCTGTTCCGGCAATTGTAGCAGCCCAAGCATTCAACGGATTGATACTTCCGTTCGTAAGCATATTTCTTTTCACAGTTGTCAACGACAAACGCGTAATGGGACGAGAACACCTAAACGGCGTATTTTCTAATTGTTGCATGGTATTGGTAACTTGGGTAACATTAATTCTTGGTATCGTAAATATCACACAAGCAATTTGCAAAATTTCATCCGTAGAAGTGAGCGCAGATATGCTGTTTAAAGCATCAGGAATTATTGCGTTGGTTATAACAATAATCGTAACTTTCGGAATCTTCAGAAAAAGAAGAAGAGATTTGTCAGAACCCGATGAAATACAAATAGAAAAGCCGAAACACACGGAAGAAGATATTTAACGGAAATCAATCCCGCCAAACAACTTCATCCATCTTGATATCAAATTCATCAAAAGGAATTTCCTCAAAAATCTGAAAAGGAAAACCGACACCGATTTTAAAAGTTTCAGACATCTTTACCAGCAATTTGTCATAATAACCTTTGCCACGTCCCAAACGATGTCCAAATTTATCAAAAGCCATTCCGGGAATTATCGCCATATCAATTTCAGAATAACGAGTTTCAGGAAAAATCACAGAATCAGGCTCATAAATTCCGTATGCCCCTTGCTTGAGAGAATTTTCCGACTCATAAACCATAATTTGTAAATCGTCACCTACCACTTTCGGCAACAAAACAGTTTTTCCTTGACTTTTAGCTTTTAAAATCAACGGTCGAATATCAACTTCGTCAGGCATAGGATAATACATCAAAATAGTATTTGTAACGCGCCAAACACCGTCTTCAAAAATTGAAAAATTAATTCTGTCAGAAAAATTCTGCAACTGAGTTTTTGTATAAGTCTGCTTCAACTTCCTGATTGAGTTGCGTAATTCCTTTTTGGTCATAATTGTAAAATATTGATTAACGCAAATTTAAATAAAATTCGCCGAAGTGCTGTTTCAGAATTATTATCTTTGCCGTAACAAATTTCACAAAACATCATGTCAAACACAAATTCTAAAAATCTGATTTTTCACGTTTTAGCATTACTCGTATCGTTAGTCTGGGGATCTACATTTGTTGCAAGCAAAGTTTTACTAAACGCCGGAATGACACCGGCAGAAATAATGACATTGCGTTTTATTTTGGCATATATCATCATGTTGCCATTTTCACATAAATACATAATTTCCAAATCATTAAAAGACGAACTGATATTCGTATCATGCGGAATAACAGCAGGTTCGCTCTATTTCTTTACGGAAAATACAGCCGTAAAACTCGCCTCGGCAACTTCCACAGTGGCTCTTGTAATTTGCATAACACCAATTTTAACTGCAATTACAAATCGTATCGTCTACAAAGAAAACACGTTATCGAAAAATTTCTTAATCGGCTCTGTTATAGCACTTTTGGGAACTACATTGGTAATAATGAACGGAGTATTTGTTCTGGACGACAATCCGCTCGTAATATTATTCAGTATTTTGGCATCAGTTTGTTGGGCAGTTTATTCACTGACACTCAGAAAGATAGAAAACAGATATCATTCAGATGTAATCACAAGAAAAATTTTCTTTTGGGGCGTAGTTACAATGATGATTTATTTCATTTTTGACCCGATGACAGTAACAATGGAAATGATTTTGCAACCGCAATCTTTAATCTGGCTATTATTTTTAGCCGTAGTGGCATCTCTCGGCTGTTACTTAGTTTGGAATATTGTTTTAAAAAGAATAGGCGTAGTAACAGCATCCAACTATCTGTATTTCAATCCGGTAGTATCACTTATTACAGGTTATGTTGTTTTGAATGAAAACATCACAATTTGGGCAATAATTGGCTGTGTACTAACAATTTTGGGAGTTTTCCTTTGCAACAAAAAGGTCAAAAACACTACTTCTGATTAATCTCAGACGGCTTAACTCCAAATTGTTTCTGAAAACATTTTGAAAAATACGAAGGATTGCTGAATCCGACCATATAAGCAACCTCATTTACTCTAAGTTTGGACTTAAGCAGCAATTGCTGAGCTTTTTGAAGTCTGATTTGCTGAATAAGTTCACTTGGAGTATTGTCAGTAATTTGTTTAATTTTAGCATACAAACTCGAACGCGAAAGTCCTAATTGTTCAGCTAAAAATGTTGAAGTCATTTCGGTATTTGTAATATTTTCATCAATCAACTTTGTGATTTTTTCCAAAAACTCGTTATCATTTTCGTGACTTTCAACAACAGAAATATTCGACGCTACTATCGGATTATTAATATTTTCCGGTTTCTTGACAACTGCTTTTTTGATATCAACTTCATCATCATTCTTGCGACTCAATAAATATTTTAATGTCAACAAAACAAGAATAAACAACAAAAAGTAAATTACAAAAGCATTTCTACTCAAAAAAGGATTACTTCTGATAACCAAAGTTAAACGAGTTTCATCACCCAAAATACCGTCATTATTGGAAGCTTTCACGCAAAAAACATACTTTCCCGGCTCAATATCCTTGATTGTATATTTCGATTTCGTTCCTAAAAAGACCCAATCTTTGTCGATGCCTTCCAATTTTACGTAATACTGATTTTTATCGGGCATACAATAGCTCAATGCCACGTAACTTATTGATATTGAATTAGTATCTTTACCGAATGAAATAAAATTTTTGTAATTTACAGCAGTATCAGAAACCAAACTTGCACCCAAAACTTCAACGTCAGTAATTGCAACTTTAGGAGCTATATCATTGATTATAAAACTATTAGGTTCAAATGTACAAAAACCGTTGACACTGCCGAAATAAATATTGTTGTTTTGGGTTAAAAGTCCGGATTTGGGTTGAAACAGATTGCTACACAGCCCGTCAGAAGTTGTAAAAACCTGAAATCTATTATCAGAATACGCAGCCAAACCTTCCGGCGTGGAAATCCATAGCACTGAATCTTTCATAAAAAGGCACGAAATTTCGTTTTTATTCAATTTAAGATTCAGTCTTGTAAAATTATCATCTTTTCTATTGTACTTGCAAACTCCGGAAGCAGTTCCAACAAAAATTTCGTTTTGCGGAGAAATATAAACAGAATTTACATCGTTGTGAGAAATCGAAGAAGAATCACAACTTGTAACATATTGTTTGAAATAATATTTGTCAGGACAAAAACAATACAAACCGCTCGATTGTGTTGCTATCCAAAGAGTTCCGTCGTTGTCCTCTTTAATATCATACACAATTCCGCCAAGAGGTTTTATATTTTTGAAACTGTCGTTTTCCGGCTCGTACTGGTAAAGATTTGTCCACGAAGAACACCAAATTCTACCTTTGCTATCCTTGAAAATCGAATAACAACTTACATCGGGAAATTTAGGATACTCGTAATGAGTTTTTACTTTTTTTGACTTAATATCAAACTTAATAATCCCCGAAGAATACGTTCCAATCCAAAGAATATCGCCGTCACAACACAAAGCATGAATATTTACGTGGGACAAATAATTGGAAAATTTGTTGTCAACAGCACTCATACAATTGAGTCCGCCGTCTTCTGTACCAATCCAAATATTGTGTTGACTGTCTTCGCAAAAACAACTTACAACATTACCATTCAACGAGTTAGCTGTAGGTAAACTTGTAAAATTTTTGAATCTTGAAATTTGTGGTTTTGAATAATTTACTCCGCCGTAAAAAGTTCCGACCCAAAGTCCTCCTTCCCTATCCTTGCAAACCGAATAAACAAAATTATTGGACAAACTTGTAGAATTGGAATTGTCACGAACCCAAAGATGAGATTTTCCGGATTTGGAATCAAACCACAACAATCCGTTGTCACTACAGATAAGATATTCATTATCAGAATATTCAGTCAAATAATGAATATGACTTACAGTATTCGGTTGATAAAAAAGCAACTGTGCTTTATAATTTTTGTCAACTTCCCAAACACCAGCATCCCAAGCTCCCAAAAGAATTTTACCCTGTTTATCCTGATACAAATTTCTGACTGAAACATTTTTCGGAAGATTTTCAACAACAAGTTTTTTGAAATCCGCCGAACCGCTCTTTTTTAGAAAAAAACTTTGATTTCTACCATTTGTACACAACAAAATATCACCGTTGTTAACAGCCAAAATTGAAGAAATATCGTTACGAAATTCAGGAAAATCATACTGTTTAAGTTGATTATTATGCAACATAAAAGCACCGTTTCCGTTGGTAGCAACCCAAACAGAAGTATCTGAACTATTGATTGTTATATCAGAAATAACACAAGAAATTTCATTACCAAAAAGTTTCTGCGAACCACCTGTCAACAAATCCAAAAGATAAAGTCCGCTGCCGGTTCCAACATACAACTTATTGTCAACCAAAGCAAAACCAGTGACATAAATCGAAGTAGAATCGTTAGTTATATTGTAATTTTTAAGATGTAAACCGTCAAATCTACAAACTCCGTTATCAGTTCCAAACCACATAAACCCCTGATTATCTTGAATAATGGAACGCACAGCATTATGCGGCAAACCATTAGACATCGTAATCCCGTTAAAATTAAAATCCGGTTGACCGAAACCTAATAAACTGATTAACAAAAATATTAAGAAAAATTGTATTTTTTTCACCACGCCTCATTTTTATAAAATAGTGCACGAAAATACAATTTTTCTTAAATATAAAAAATTATTTTTTCACTTCACTCCATTTTGGCGGATTGACACCAAGAAGATGTTTTACAAAAAAATCATAACGTTTATGTTCACCAAATGCCTCACCCATAGTGTGATGCGCACCCGGAATGATGTACATCTCAAAATCTTTATCCGCTTTTATCAAAGCATCAACCACTTTCATCGACGATGCCGGGTCAACATTATCATCAAGCTCGCCCCAAACCAACATCAACGGACGGCACAAAAGATGCGCATTTTCGATATTTGAAGCTTCCAAATATGATTTATCAATCGGATAACCAAGCCACTGCTCGTTCCACCAAATTTTGTCCATTCTGTTGTCGTGACAACCGCACGCTGAATATGCACATTTATAAAAGTCAGGATGTAAAAGCAAATTGCTCAACGCCTCTTGACCACCGGCAGAACATCCGAAAATACCGATTCTACTTGTATCCATATCACCGAATTTTTCAGCAGCAGCCAAAATCCAACGCTTATGATCCTCAAAACCGGCATCTTTCAAATTTTTGTAACAAACTTCTTCAAATTCCTTAGTTCTGAAACTTGTGGTCATGCCGTCAACTTGTACAACTATAAAACCAAGTTCAGCCAACGAAGTCATAAACCAATTATAAGAAATAAAATTTTTCGGAACGTACTGATCGCCGGGACCCGAATAGATGTATTCAATCACAGGATATTTCTTCGACTTGTCGTAATTTGAAGGTCTGAAAATAAGTCCCCACATCTGAGTTTTGCCATCACGACCGGCAGCCGCAAAAGGTTCGGGAGCTTTCCAACCGTTGGAAATCAATTTTGAAATATCGGCTTTTTCCAATTGCATAATTATCTTACCATCTGATAATGAACGTAATACGGCAACCGGAGGATTAGAAACTGTAGAATAAACATCAATCATAAATTTATGATCCGGCGAAAGCCAAGCCTTGTGCATTGCTGATTCGGGCGTAAGTTCTACCAAATTTTTACCGTCCAAACCAATTTTGTAATAATGGATAAAATACGGATCTTCGTTTTGATTTTTACCATTTGCAGAAAAATAAATCACACCGTTTTTTTCGTCAACATCCTGAATTTCACGAACATAAAATTCACCTTTGGTTACTTGACAAATTTGATTTCCGGAAATTTTGTCGTACAAATAAATATGATTGTAATTGTCGCGTTCGCTTGTCCAAAGTAAACGTTTTCCATCATCAAAATGATAACGCCAAAGTCGTGTCCAATTGATGTATTTATCTGATTTTTCGTTAATTATGGTTTTACTTTTACCATTAATATCCAAACTGATCAACGAATAAACCTGATGACCGCGTTTATTGTACTCAAAAAACAAAGTTTCAGAATCCGGATTCCATTCAAAATTATCTATATCATATTGATTTTCAATCAGATTTTTATCTACAGTAACAGATTTTCCTGTTTGAATATCAAAAATATACGGAAATTTCTGAGCCAATTGGTCACCCGGTTTTTGATATTCCTGCTTAATAAGTTTGGGTTGAAATTGATCTTTCGGACATGACTCAACGTAATAGATGTAAGACTTAGGAACTTGTTGAATTTTCTTAACAGCAATTTTTTTACTGTCAGGCGACCACAAAATAACGCTCGAATAATAAAACCATTCACAACCGTCGTAAGTAAGTTGCTTAACGGAATTGTCTTTCAAATTTTTGACAATCAAATTGTTACCATAAATCGAAGCCGAAAAATTTCCGTCGGGAGAAGTTACAGGTTCACTATTTCGTTCGTCCCAAGTTTCACTCCAAAAATGAGTTTCAGAATTATCTGTCCACCAATTGTTTTCTTGCGGAATATTAAGTCCGGATGTATCGGATTGTTGTTTTTTTGACTTTTTAACCGGATCAACTACAACGTAAACTTCACCTGATTCACGACGAGTTTTATACCAAAATTTGGAAGTTCCGTTAATAAAATGAGGAACAACACCACTATTTAAAACATTGTTTGAACTATAGAGTTCTCTAAGGCTGTAAGCTCGGTTGTAATCGTCTAAAGTACCTTGTGACCAAGCGTTTACAGCGAAACATAATGATATAATTGAACCAATAATTTTTTTCATTTCAAAAAATTAGTAAATCGGTTAAACAAAAATAATTATTTCTTACTTTAATTAAAATTAAGTTCGGTAACACAAAGTAAGAAAATAAAGTTTAAAACCAACTGAAATATAATACAATAAAACCGTAAATTCGTCCAGAAAAAACGGAATTGGACAATATTTGCATATTTTTGGACGAAATTACGGATTCTAATCATTGATAAAGTCACGAAATTTATCCCGCAAAACATCCGCGAAAGAGCGAAATTGATACAGAAAAGATGTCAACGAAAACAAATGCACACGAAAACTATCGAAAATAAGGTAAAAAAAGTATCAATAATGATAAACTACATAAAAAAAATTTCAATTGTAAATCTCGGAAAATGAGAGAGCAAAAAATAAATTTTCATTTTTTCGCAAAAAAAAGTTCCAAAAAATTTGCAGATTACAAAAAAGTATCTACCTTTGCAACGTCTTAATAAAACAAGACAACATAACCCAAACGGGAGTATAGCTCAGTTGGTTCAGAGCATCTGCCTTACAAGCAGAGGGTCATAGGTTCGAATCCTGTTACTCCCACTAAAAATAGAATTAATATCCCATCGGGAGTATAGCTCAGTTGGTTCAGAGCATCTGCCTTACAAGCAGAGGGTCATAGGTTCGAATCCTGTTACTCCCACTAAAAATAAAATAGAATATTCCATCGGGAGTATAGCTCAGTTGGTTCAGAGCATCTGCCTTACAAGCAGAGGGTCATAGGTTCGAATCCTGTTACTCCCACTTTCTCAAATTCTTAAAATTTAAAGTTGTTGTGGAGATGATGTTCGCAAGAATGTCATCTCCCTTGCTTTTATAGGTATCTGAATTTTTTTTGATATACGGGTACAAAAAAACCGCAACAATCAATAAAAATTGAATGTTGCGGATTGAGATAACATAATGTTGTAAAGAAAAATTTAGTTTCCTCCTTTAATCTTTTTTACAATAAGTTCCACATTCTCTTTTTCAATCATAGAAAATTTGGAATAAACCTCTTGAGTGTCCTCAGTAACAGGCGTGTACCAAGATTCGTTTGTGAAAGTATTTTTCCACTGCGAAGATTTGAAAATCAAACCGTGACGCGCATAAACCTCGTTTTTTAAGTATTTGAGATGCGACATCGACTCATTTTCGAGATCATCTTCGGTAAGAAGAGTGTTAAGGATTGTCTCGTAATTAATTGTAGATTTTTTGTTTGCTGCGGTCTTAACTTTTCCATTGTGTTGTGCGTAAGTCGCTTCTGCACAAAATGTTACAACAGAAAACGCCAATAGCAGCGATAATAAAAGATGTTTCATTTTGCAATAAGAATTATAGGTTAAAAAATAATATTTATTTCGATTCAAATATAATAAAATACGAATTAATAAGCCAATTATCTGAGGTAATAACGTTGAAAAATAAAAATTATTTGAAAAAATTGCCGGGTTTTATAACATCTTTGCCAAATTTGTCCTTTAAATCGTCAATGATGTGATTGAGTTTATCTTTCTTGGGATTGTATGTAAATAAATCATTCTGAGCGAGTTGATCTGACATGTTGAGACGTACACCCATCAATCTGAGCGGACGGCCTTTGTATAGATTTTGAAACAATGTAAGTGCTATTTGCGAAATTGTATCCGTAAAATCTGTAGGTGAAATTGCTTTCTGCTTTTCCTCGGTTCTAAAGTCGGGATATTTGAATTTTACGGCAACAGTTATACATTTTTTGTTCTGTTTGCGCATACGATATGTTAAAGTATCACACATCAGCATCAAAGTATCTTGCAAGTAAACTTTGTCGTAAATATCAGTTTCAAAAGTAGTTTCAGTACTGAGAGATTTCGGGTCGCGCTCCGGAATTACTTTTGAATTGTCGATACCGTTTGCTTTCAGCCACAAAACATCAGCAGCTTTACCAAATTCGCTGATGAAAAGGCTACGCGGAAATTTGCGTAAATCTCCAATTGTTACAATTCCTAATTTATTGAGTTTTGGCATTACGGCAGCACCAATTCCGGGAATTTTTTTTACGGACAAAGGATCAAGAAAATCGTGTATTTTGTCTTGCGGCACAAAAAGTTCGCCCATAGGTTTTGCTTGTCCGGACGCGATTTTGGCAACGGTACGGTTAACGGAAAGCCCGTAAGAAATAGGAAGTTTGGTTTCGCTGATGATTTTCATTCTGAGGTCGTGCGACCACTTTTGAACGTCGAAAAATTTGTCCATTCCGCTCAAATCAATGAAAAATTCATCTATTGACATCTGCTGATAAAGAGGTGCATTGTCTTGAACAATTTTTGTAACTAAATGAGAATAATACGAATAATTGCTTCTTGTGCCCGAAACCACAATGGCTTGCGGACAAAGTTCACGGGCTTTTACCATAGACATGCCAGAATGTACACCGAATTTGCGCACTTCATAACTTGCCGTACTTACAACACTTCGGTCCGAAAGTCCGCCGCAAATCACCGGTTTTCCGATAAGTTCCGGATTGAGAAGGCGTTCCACTGAAACGAAAAATGTATCAAGATCAATATGAAGTATCATCGTCTTTTTGGTATAAGCCAGATAGTTACACGGGCTGAATCGCTGTTTTCCGTAAGATTCGGATAAACAAAATATTTGTTGGGAGGAAGTTCGTAACCCACCGAATTTTTAACATGTTTTTTCGTCCAAAAGGCTTTTACCGGTTTGTCACCGTGCACACCTTTCATAATCCAAAAACCGTCGCAATCACAATCGACACTGTCTATTACCATTGTGTGAATAAATTTCACGCCGGAACATTCCAACAAAGCGTCCTGCTCAAACTGACGGCTCTGAAATCCGGTAATTTCAACACGCTGGGCATCAACAATTACCGGAAACAACAATGGTAATATCAGTGACAATTTTTTCATTTTTTACTTTAATTCCATAAGTATAACATTCTCAACGTGATGTGTCTGAGGGAACATATCTACAGGCTGAATTTTCAGCACTTTGTATTTTGCATCTAGTAACTGAACATCACGAGCTTGTGTTGCCGGATTACAACTTACATAAACGATACGTTTCGGTGAAGCGTTTAGAATCACTTTTATAACATCAGGATGAACACCGGCACGAGGCGGATCGAGGATTATTACATCCGGTTTTCCGTTTTCTGACACAAAATTATCTGTAAGGATGTCTTTCATGTCGCCGGCATAAAATACAGTATTATTGATATTATTAAGATTACTATTTACTTTTGCATCTTCAATAGCTTCTTTAATATATTCGATACCAACAACTTTTTTTGCACCGCGAGCTACAAAGTTTGCAATTGTACCTGTACCTGTATAAAGGTCGTAAACTATTTCATTACCTGTAAGTTGTGCAAAATCTTTTGCTACAGAATACAGTTTGAAAGCCTGATGCGAATTGGTTTGATAGAAACTCTTAGCCTGAACTTTGAATTTCAAATCGCCCATTTCCTCAATAATATGATCTTTGCCTTTGTAGAATTTTGCTTCAAGATCGCTGTAATCACTATTGCGTTTGGTGTTAATAAAATACATCATCGAAGTAATCTGCGGGAAAACTTTCAAAAGATGATCCATTAACATCTCACGCTTTTCTTGGTCGTCGTTGCCGAAAACCATGATTACCATAATTTCGTTGTTGATTGAAGTACGGATAATGATATTTCTCAAAAAACCGACTTGCTCTTTCAAATCGTAGAAACTGAAATTGTTTTCACAGCAAAACTTCTTGGTTTCCAATCTGATATCATTGCTCGGATCGGCTTGCAACCAACATTTTTGAATATCCAAAACCTTGTCGAAACGTCCCGGAATATGGAAACCCAAACCACGAAGTTCTTTCTGATCGTCAGGCACTTCCATTTCTTCGTTGGTAAGCCAACGTTGTGAAGCAAATGTATATTCAAGTTTGTTACGATAGAAATACTGATTATCGCTCGGCAAAATATCGCAAAGCTGAGGAATTTCTACTTTCGCGATGTGAGTCAAAGCGTCTTCCACTTGCTGCTGCTTGTATTTCAACTGCATTTCGTAGGGCAAATTTTGCCAAACGCAACCACCGCAAGTTCCAAAATGTGAACACTTTGGAGTAGCTCTTACAGATGAATATTTTTTGAAATTAATAGCAACCGCCTCTCTGAAATTTTTAGAACGTTTTGTAATTTTGATATCAACGATATCTCCCGGTACTACACCTTTTACAAAAACTACAATATCATCAATTCTTGCCAATGCCTTGCCTTCAGCAGCGACATTGGTAATTTCTACATCTTCGTATATTTGTCCAGTTCTCTTACGTCTCATAATTGTTTGATTGATTTTTTTTGTTGACAACGGATTATCTTAAACGGTCAAGACTACGTACTTTAATTTCGTCACGGATAACAGCGCGCCAAGCCAAAAATTCCAAAATCGCACAAATTCCGGGAATAATCAACGGATAACCCCAATTTGTTGCAACAGGCTCGGTTTCCCAAACATAATATCTGTAAAGTAAAATTATACCGTAAGCTCCTAAAGTAAGAATCATATCAATAAAAGTAAGACGCCACTGAAGGATTCTTTTCTTGTATAGAAAAATAATTACAAAATTGAAAACCGCCATAATAATTGTATAAAACAACAACGGAATTGTTGAACCGATATTTGTACTGTCATGCACAATTCCGGTAGGCGAAACACTGTAATTACCGTCAGGAAATACCAATGTCATCCATTCTTGAGGAATCATTACAACGAACAAAACGGCTACTACTAACCAGAAAACAGTCTGAATTCTTTGTATCATATCATTAAAATGTTAAGAAAAAAAATTATCGCCCAAAATTACACAAAACTATTTAATGACAAGAAGAAAAATTGTATTTTTGCAAAAATTTTAATGGGATTAATCTCTGTTATGAACAATATCGACTACAACGATTACAAAAATAATATAATCATAAAAGGAGCACGGCTTCACAATTTAAAAAATATATCGCTTGCGATTCCGCGCAACAAATTTATTGTAATAACCGGACTTAGCGGTTCCGGCAAAAGTACATTAGCGTTTGATACTCTGTACGCTGAGGGTCAAAGACGTTATGTGGAAAGTTTGAGTGCGTATGCCCGTCAGTTTTTGGGACGAGTAAGCAAACCGGAAGTGGATTTCATAAAAGGAATTCCGCCGGCTATTGCTATAGAGCAAAAGGTAACTACCAGAAATACAAGAAGTACGGTTGGTACAAGTACAGAGATTTACGATTATATGCGATTGCTATACGCCAGAATCGGCAAAACTATTTCGCCGATTTCCGGCAAGGAAGTAAGAGCGCACAGCATAGACGATGTTGTGGATTTTATAACTTCGTTTGAGGACGGAACAAAATTTACATTGCTTTCACCGGTAAATGTTCCCGAAGGACGAACACTTCAGCAACACCTTGAAATACTTGATTCTCAAGGAATTTCGCGTGTAATTGTAGAAAACAAAAAAGGTGAATCAGAAATAAAAGAAATTCAGGATTTGGATTTCGGCAAAATAAAGAAAACCGACAAATTGTATTTGTTGATTGACCGTTTTAAATCGAGTCACATGGCAGATGCGATGTCGAGGATGTCAGACAGTATACAAACAGCATTTTACGAAAGCGGCGGCGACTGTATCCTTGAATATCAGGACGGAGACGA
Source organism: Bacteroidales bacterium (assembly GCA_017541145.1). Taxonomy (GTDB): domain Bacteria; phylum Bacteroidota; class Bacteroidia; order Bacteroidales; family UBA3824; genus UBA3824. The sequence goes on from JAFXZT010000106.1 coordinate 33,383, forward strand.
CAAAAAACGTGAAAGTTTTTGTACAAGATTTGAAGCCGACGGAATCAAATTTGAAGTTCCGACAATTTACACTTTTACATTCAACAATCCGCTCGGCGCATGTCCGAAATGCAACGGTTTGGGACGCGTAGTAGGAATCGACGAGGATTTGGTAATTCCAAACAAAGGACTTTCGGTTTACGAAAACGCTGTAAAATGTTGGAACGGTATGAAAATGACGGAATGGAAAAACGAATTTTGTCTTGCAGCCGCAAAATACAAATTTCCGATTCATACACCTTACAACAAACTCACTGACGAAGAAAAAGATATACTTTGGAGCGGTAGAAGCGGTCTCTACGGAATCAACGACTTTTTCGCTATGGTAGAAAAAGAAAGTTACAAAATACAATTCCGTGTAATGATGTCACGATACCGCGGTCAAACACTCTGCCCTGAATGTAAGGGTTCAAGACTGAGAAAAGAGGCAACTTATATCAAAGTCGGCGGAAAATCTATCACAGAACTTGTAAAATTACCTATAAACGAATTATACAAATTCTTCAAAGAATTACAACTTTCGGAACACGATGCTTCTGTTGCTGACAGAATATTAAAAGAAATAGTTTCAAGACTGGAATTTTTGATAGAAGTAGGTTTGGAGTATTTAACATTGGACAGATTGTCCTCTACCCTATCAGGCGGTGAATCTCAGAGAATAAATCTTGCAACAAGCTTAGGATCAAGCCTTACGGGTTCGCTTTATATCTTGGACGAGCCGTCAATAGGACTGCATCCGCGAGATACTCACCGATTGATAAAAGTACTGAAAAAACTTCGCGACCTTGGCAACACCGTAGTTGTAGTGGAACACGATGAAGAAATTATCCGCTCAGCCGACCAAATAATTGATATCGGTCCCGAAGCCGGAGTTTTTGGCGGTGAAGTGATGTTTCAAGGCGCACCGAGTGAACTTAATCCAAATATCTATAGTCTTACTGCTGAATATCTTACAGGTCGCAAAAAAATTGAAATTCCTACCCGCAGACGTTGGAATCCGAAATCCGGCGCAGGAATCACAATAAAAGGCGCGAGAATGAACAACTTGAAAGAAGTTACGGTAAAAATTCCGCTTTATTTGATGACTGTAGTTACCGGAGTTTCAGGCTCGGGAAAATCATCATTAATAAAAGGCATTTTGTATCCCGCACTTGCACAACAACTCACCGATTTGGGAGTAAAACCCGGTGATTTTGACGGACTTGACGGCGATATCAAGATGTTGCAAAATGTAGAAATAGTAGACCAAAATCCGGTTTCCGGCTCGTCACGAAGCAATCCGATAAGCTATATCAAAGGTTGGGACGATGTTAGAAAACTGTTTGCAGACCAACAACTTAGCAAACAGATGGGATACAATACGGGATACTTTTCGTTCAACACAGCAGGCGGACGCTGCGAAGAATGTCTCGGCGAAGGCGTAATTAAGGTAGAAATGCAATTTATGGCGGATATTACCTTAACCTGCGAAAGTTGCGGCGGAAAACGTTTCAAGGAAGATACTCTCGAAGTAAAATACAGAGGTAAAAATGTATACGATATTCTTGAGATGTCTGTAGATGAAGCACTTGCTTTTTTCGACGAGGACAAGGCGACACTGCCACAAAAAATAGTTAAAAAATTACAAGTACTTCAAAATGTGGGACTTGGCTATATCAAATTGGGTCAACCGTCGTCAACACTTTCGGGCGGAGAAAATCAGCGTATTAAATTGGCATCGTTTCTATTAGCAGAAAAAAACGGCGTAAACACGATGTTTATTTTCGACGAGCCAACTACGGGATTGCATTTTCACGATATCAAGAAACTTCTGAAAGCTATGAACGAATTGATAGACCGAGGAAATACAGTTGTAATAATAGAACACGACCCCGAAGTGATAAAATGTGCGGATTATATTATTGACCTCGGAAAAGAGGGCGGTAAAAACGGCGGTGAAATTATTTTCACGGGTACACCGGAGCAACTTATTAAATGCAAAGATTCGTATACGGGTCAGTACCTCAAGGAAATGCACAAATTGGAAAATCAATAATAAATTCGACTTTCGCAAGTATTGAATTTCTAACTACTAAAATTCCAAGCTTTTAGCGTTTTTAGTAGTAGGATTTTTTGAATCACGGAAGCCACGGAATACACAAAACATCATAATTCCGTGATTTCTGTGTTTCTTAAAAAGTTCCGTGTTATCGGAGTTTTCCATAGTAAAAAAAATTGTAAATGCGAAAATTGTGTAAATAATTAATCCAATATTATTTACACAAAATCCCCGTCACCTATAAAAAATAATTTTATATGGTGCGGGGATTTACTTTTACTAATTCTTATTCCCAAACAAAATTATCTCTTCCTGCGCCGACTTCAAAATGATATTTTACAATACCTTTTTCGTAGGCAGAATATTTTCCCTGACTGTAATTTGCGAGAATTACCATGTTGTCTTTACCCAAAAATCTGAAATCGGGTTCAGGCATCAAAGTAAGTGCGCCAAGAGCAGATTTAATACCGTTTTTGAACCATTCGGGCTGAGTGCCATCGTAACTGCAAACCTCGTCGGCAGTTTTGTTGCAACGGCAAACTGATTGCTGTTTACCGTAACCGATTGCAATAATCCCGAAAGTAACTTCGCCGTCAGCAATATGCTTTACAATAGATTTGCTAATCGGATTCAAAAACCAACTTACACTAAGTCCCAGATCTTGAGCCAAAAGCGCGATGTCAGTACCGGCATAACCTATCACTTCTTCCACGTCCTTTTTCTTAGGACCGGAAAGGATAATATAGTTCGTTTTGCCTCTGGTGAATATAAATCGCCAAAAAGCAGAAATTCCACTTCCGTCATCTGTTACAAGTTTCAGATTGACGTCATGTGTAAAATTCAAATAGTTAATTCTTGCGTTTAATTTTTCAATTATATTATTTGCAAGAGTCTTTTTCAAGCCCAATATAGATTGTGTGCGAATAGTCTTTTTAAAAGTCATTTGTCCGTATGATTTAAAATAAAATTTAACAATAAAAAACTAATATAATAAATCACTGATAGTCGAACATATAACAATAAAAACTGTGCCAAATTAATAGAATATTCAACTTTCGTACACCATTCAGACAGAATGGAACTCTGAATTAAGCATTTTACTTGCAAAACATGAATAAAAAACTACTAATTTGCGCAGTTATTTTTCCGAAAAAACAATTTTGGCATCAAAATAAAATAAACTGCTCCCAATGCTACAAAAAGAGGAAACATCAAAACCTGATTGTCAGGAATTATCATCGGAACAATACTTAATGCCATTGCCGGTGCAAAATAGCGTTTGGTGATATAAAAAATTGTAAGAACCGACGCAGAAACAACTGCCGAGGGAATTACTTGTGGTAAATTGAAATATTGATGCAAAACAATTTCTCCCAACGCTCCAATCGTAGCACAAGCCACAATTAAAAGCCATGTGGATTTTGGACGCAATCTAAAACCGGATGCCGAGTTGGAAAATTCTATTAATGTTACAATCAAAGGCGGTACTACTAACAATTTACAGTCAAAAAATACGGCTACAAAAATTAACGGCAACATCATCAATGAGAGTTCCAACATCCTGATAATCTTATCTTTGTATGACTTTCCGACAGAAAATGTAAAATCTTTTTCAGCTGGATTTCTAAATTCGATTTTCTCCAAAAGTTTTTGCCCGGCAACAAGCAATGTGGTGAGTGTCAACACAGTAATCGGATAAAACCATGTATCTACCTGCATCAAAACCGGCAACATGCAAGCCGAAACCGCAGGCGTAATTGATGTTCGGGAAAACATCAACACCAACGAAATCAGAATATAACCGATAAGTAACTGAAATACAAGATGTAAAGTTATAAATTTTACAATTAAAACGCCGATAACAGACGATATAAGAAACAATACCGGAATTTGCCACCTTTTTACAAGCCAAACATGCTTATCCACAATCCAAAGACCGATACAAAGTGCACCAATTTCCGGAAAAATAATTTCACGATCGCCCGTAAGATCCGCTACAAGGGTCATCACGGCGATAAGAACTACTGTAAAAAAATTTCGTACAAAGGTTTTCATTGCGGGCGCAAAATTAACAAAAATTAATTTTTTAACAACACAAAAAATCCTTGCAACGATATTTCGCTACAAGGATTAGAAAAAATCATTTTTATTTAAACAATTAACAAATAGATTTCACAGCTTCGTCCATTTGACCGACACCCATTGCGCCAACTTGCATTTTTGGAGTGCCTTGTTTCGGGATAAAAAGTATTGACGGAATACTTTGGATTCTGAACATCGCTGACAAATCAGATTCTTTGTCAACATCAACTTTGTAAAAATCCACCTTGCCGTCATATTTTTCGGCTAACTGTTCCATGACAGGCGCAGTGGCTTTGCACGGTCCGCACCATGTTGCATAAAAATCGATAACAGCCGGTCTTTCTCCCTTGAATTTCCATTGGGTTTCGCCCTCAAAATCCATAATTTTGGATTTGAACAATTCTGAATTTAATTCTATTACTTTCATTTTTATCTCCTTATTGATTGATTATGTTTTCTGACTGCAAAATTATGTCAAATAAAAAGATAAGACAATGTTGAAAACAGAAATATTATGGTAAATTAAAGAACGAACGGTAAATCTCTGAATCAAAATTCCTAAATTTACCATAAAAATATAATTTGTAAACACAATTTTTTTTACTAATTTTGTCAGTATGGAAAAGCAGCAAACATATACACGATATCATCTTCACGACAGCAATTCTCAAGAAACCGACTTTGCATTGCTATACATGCCGGATTTTTTGGGACAACATTGCGGGAATCCTCATCACGCTCATATTCATTCGTTTTACCAAATTATTTGGTTTAAGAAAGGTCACGGAAAACATTATGTTGACTTCAAAGAATATCCGGTGGAAGACAACACACTGTTTTTTATTTCGCCGGGACAGATTCATTGGTTTGAGGAAAACAAGAGTTTTGAAGGTTTGATAATTCATTTCAACGAGAGTTTTCTTTCGGACGAAAATCAGAGTGAAACTGCATTTTTGAAATACAATATGTTTAATTCGTTTGATGCTGATCCATATTTCAAAGTTTGTGAAAAGTGTGAACAGAAAATTGAAACGATTGCTCAACAACTTGACTCGGAATTACAAAACAAAAATTCGTTTGCGCATAGCGATTACATGAAATTTCTTGTAAAGATGTTTTTAATAGAAGTACAACGAATGGGACGTCGCGGACTCAACGAAGAGATGTTGATAACAGACAACGGCAACCGTATTTTTGTAAAATTCCGACAAGCCTTGGAGCATCATTACAAAGACATGCACACGGTAAAAGAATATGCTGATTTTCTGAATGTTTCAACGAAATCTTTAACGAATTATGTACAACAAAGTGCGCATCTTACGCCGTTAAAAATGATAAATGACAGAATAATTTTGGAAGCGAAACGGTTGTTACAACACAGCAGCATGAAAGTAAAAGAAATTACATTTTATTTAGGTTTTGAAGACCCGTCATATTTTGTAAAATTTTTCAAGCGGCAAGTCGGAATATTACCCGTAGAATTTCGGGATATGGAAATTGAATAAAAAAAAGGGAACAAGTTTAAAATGATTTTAAAACAAAAAAATAACAATAAAGCAAACACAACGTTGATATAAATCAAACCAATCCAATTAATATTATGAAAGATAAAAGACCTACAGTAGAAGATATTTTGTTATTGATGTCCGACAAAAATTACATAAACATCAAGCATAGCCCCTGCATTGCCATGTAGGGGTATTTTTTTACTTGTTGTCGAAAAAGTTATTGTTAGAACTGTATTTTCATCTGCGTGTCGAAAAGTTTCCGATTAACGGCATTCCATTCTTTTTCGGGGTTGTAGATGAGTTTGTACATGTCTATGTA
>JAFXZT010000017.1 GCA_017541145.1 Bacteroidales bacterium
ATTTTTGCTATACGGTCTTCGCCGTAGCCTTTTTCAAAATGCAAACGTATCACTTCATCGTAATACTTTTGACGTTTTTCGGTTTTGTCTTTATACATATTGAACTCAATGTTGTGAGTCAACGTTTTTTAGGGAAAGACAGGGCGCGGTTTGCGTATCTGTGTTGACAGCCAAGGCAACCGTATGGATGCCGAGCGGCTTGGCGACACTGTTCACGACATCAACAAACTCACCGTAATAGCCAACGAAAGTTACAGCACATTTGTAAAAGCCTTGCAGGAAGAGACAAAGGATGCCTTGCGTGACCGTCCAAAATTCGCAACAGTGGATTATTTCAAAGGCAAGACATTCCTCGTGGACGGCGAATCTCACACCATCACCGAACAAGAAGCCGCAAGCATTGTTACTTATCTTTTCGACAACGACTATACCGACGAAAAGGGCAACATACTTCCGTCTTATCATACCGCAGTTCAGCAAGATACACTTGAACCGTTTGGCAAAAAACTTCAACCCATTACCGAGCAAGTTCATCGCCTGATACAAGGAATCGCCGATCCTTCGGTACTTGATGGCATGATTGAAGACGCCAACAAAATAGCCGAAGTTGTAAACGACAAACTGAACGACAACGCCAGCAAAGAGCAGTTTAAACGCCTTTGGGCAGAAATCAACCATCAATATGTCTATACAGTTCACTACAACAGCGACGAATTGATAAAAAAATCCATTGCCGCCATCAATAGAGATTTGTCGGTAACGCAATTGAAATATATAGTTTCGCAAGGTCAGCAAGATGACGAAATGGAATTTAACGAAGGGCTTTCAACACGCCGTCAGGAAATGCGCGAAGTGAGCACATCCACTGTGCCATACGACCTTGTTGGCGACATTGCGCGAGGAGCCACTCTTACACGGCGTACAGTGGTAAGCATCCTAAGAGGCATCCATCAGGAAAAACTCTTGTTGTTCAAAAACAATCCCGAAGACTTCATCCACAAAGTGATACGCCTCATCAAGGACGAGAAGGCGACAATGATTGTGGAGCACATCTCCTACAACAAGACAGAGCAAACCTACGACACCGACATTTTTACGCAAGAAAAGAGCCGTCAGACGGTTGACAAGGCATATCCAGCCAAAAAGCATATACTTGATTACGTGTTCACCGACAGCAAAGGCGAACGCAAATTTGCCGAAGATTTGGATCAAGCAGAAGAAGTATGCGTATATGCCAAGTTGCCACGCTCGTTTAAGATACCAACGCCTGTGGGTAACTATGCACCCGACTGGGCGATAGCCTTCAACGACAATAAGGGCATCAAGCACATATTCTTCATTGCCGAAACCAAAGGCAGTATGGATTCGATGCAGCTCAAAGCCATTGAGAAAGCCAAAATCGCCTGCGCTAAAAAGCTATTCAACAACATCTCCATCAGCAAAGTCCGCTACCACGAAGTCAGCAGCTACGACAATCTGTTGGAGGTAATGAAGACAATCAGTTAAAATGTTAAAAAAAAATGGCGGACTCATATTCTGAATCCGCCTGTTTTTTTATTTTTTTACTACAATTTCGTTGACATTTTTTCGTGTGAAGTGCCTTGGACCGGGTTGTGCATTTTCTGCCGGATATCCAATGGGGAAAATCGCAATCAAATCATAATCATTCATTTCCTGATAAAGGGTTTTGAGTTGCGGTGCGTCAAATTTTCCAACCCAAGTAGTTGCAAGTCCGAGGTCATGAATCGCCAGCATGATATGTGTAGCAACAATTGAAGCGTCTACATCGGCGATATTTCTGTTGTCAAAACTTCGTACCCAAGCCTCAGAAGGGTTGCCGCCAACAACAAGAAAAAGTCCCGCGCCAAAAGTATATGTCGTTACTTTTTTGACATTTTCTACTGCCTCGTTGCTCTGCATAAGCCAGAGTTTAAACGGTTGTTTGTTAACACCTGTAGGCGCAAAGTTGGCACATTCGATTATTTTGTCGATTTTTTCTTGTTCTACAGGTTGGGCGGTAAGCATTCTGCAAGAGTAACGCTCTTTGGTAAGTTGTAAAAATTCCATAATTTAGTGATTTTTGTATTGTTGATTTCTTAAATTGTTTTCAAAACCGTTTCATACGCTTGGGCTTTTACTTCCGGTTTCATCGGGTAGGCACGCGACGTGGACGGCATACGGTAAAATCGTATTTTGCGACCGTTGAATTCTGTTTCCGCAAAGCCACCTATTTCCGGTTTTTTTACATCCAAAATCTTTGAAATTGTATCAGCAGATTTTCCACCGGTTGATACAATTGTTTTACATTCAGGTATTTGTGACAATATTTCCTGAAGGTTGATTTCTTCAACGATATTTAGATGAGCGTCTGAAGCGTTGTTGTTTTCTCTGACAACTTCCATCGCAACGTCAAAAATTGCAATACCTTTAAGATTAAGAAAATCAATTATTTCGTTTTGTTTGAAAGTCTTGTTTTCGATGTCGATAAAATGATTTTTGTCGTTGAAAAACACGATACCGAAAACTCTCCACATATCGTTTTGAAAATTCGGGTAGTAAAAATTCATTTTCCAACGTTTTATCGGCGGCGGAAAACTTCCAAGCATCATAATTTTCGCATTTTTCGGTAAAAATGGTTTCAGCGGATGACGTTCTGTTGTCATGATTTTTATAATTTGTACTGAACGCAAATTTAATGATTCATATTGAATTTGCAAAAAAGTTGCAGGCGGGGGTGTTGTCGGTATCGACAAAAAAACCGTATCTATTGTAAAATTTATAAAAAATATTTTGTTTCGATACGAAAAATTTTCCATTTATTGTTTTTCTTTTTTACTTTGCCTTTCTACTATTAATTTTTTTATTATGATTGATTCAATTATTGATTTCAACAGGAAATTTGTGGCGGACAAGGGTTACGAAAAGTTTGTAACTTCCAAATATCCTGATAAAAAACTTGCCGTGCTTTCGTGCATGGATACACGTCTTACAGAACTTTTGCCGGCGGCTCTCGGTTTGAAAAACGGTGATGCTAAGATTATAAAAAATGCCGGCGGACTTGTTATCGCGCCTTTCGATAGTGCAATGCGAAGCCTTTTGGTGGCGGTTTATGAACTCGGTGTCAACGAAATTATGGTGGTGGCTCACAGTCATTGCGGAGCTTGTCACATGAGTTTCAAGGAGTTTGAATCGCACATGATGGAGCGCGGTATCAAGCCGGAAGTTTTTGACATGATTTCGCGTTGTGGCATTGATCTCAACCATTGGCTTGAAGGGTTTCACGATACCGAAGAATCTGTACGCCGTACCGTGGATACGGTTAAACATCATCCGCTTATGGCTAAAGACGTGATTGTCAGAGGATTTATTATTGACAGCGTAACCGGTGAACTTTCTGAGATTGAAACCGTTTGATGAAAAGATGTTTAAAAAAAAAGGTTACCGTAAAAATTCTTGCGGTAACCTTTCTTGTTTGTAGTTTACTTAAAATTTTTTTACAACGTAAAACGCTGAAAAACGGAAGTTTATAAACTTTTGATATATTCTGTTAATTCGTTTGCGATTTCTTCGTGTTGTTCTACGCTCGGATGGCTCATGCCGCCTTCGTTCCAAGATTTTGAAAACATGTAATACGAAATATTTGCAAAACCGTCTGCTTTTATTTTCTCAACTACTTGTGGCAGAACTTTTTGCATCCATGTTTTCAGCTGTGGACTTGCCATAGGAGAGGAGAGAAGTATTATTCGTTTTACTTGCGGATTTTTTTCGATTACAGTTTTTATGAAATCGATGTATGCTGTTGTGAATTTCTTGTCGTTTTGTACGCCGTCGTTTTCGCCAAGACAAATTGTAATTAAATCGGGTTTGTATGAAAAATCGTATTCATTTTTATTGTCACGAAGTTGTATTTTGTCGTAAACTTGCGGCATTGTGATTTCCATGTCACAACAAGAATGAATCAAACCGATTCCGGAAACCGAAACCAATGAATATTGTGCGTTGAGATTTCTTGCCGTGCGAGGTCCGTAGCCGTAATATGCTCTGTGCCAATCGCCCCATTGATAATCTTTTATTGAAACATCGGCTGTGTCAGATTCTGCACCGCAAGTAATTGAGTTGCCGATAAATTCTATTTTTTGTGAAGTTTCGGGTGTCCATTTCGTGATTTTTGCGGCTGTGATTTCTACGGGTTGTGTGAATCCCATTGCGGTTTCTTGGTCACGACAAATTGTTACATGATGCTCTGCGTTTGAGAGTTTCATGTCAACTTTTATTACATTTGCAGTATCAGCGTAATTCTTTGAGCTTGTGCCGATTACAAAACGGTTTACTTTGTCTTTGCATCTTATTTTTACTGTCGGATTGTTGTCAATTGCGATTTCCATGATATTGTGATTTTTACCCCAAACCACTTCGTCGTTGAGAACAATTTCGCAGTATTCGCCGGTGAATGCAAATGTAAAGTAAGCTCCTGCTGCCCATTGTTTTGGTGCGTCGGCGTTGCTGTAATCGGTACGTCCTACAAATGTGATTAGTTCGCTACCGCCTTTTACTGTTTGTGTGCTGTCTGTTGCCACGTTTCCTGTTGTGTTTGTATTGCTGTTGTTACAAGCAAATAAACTTAGTGATAAAATTAATGGAAATATTCTTTTCATTTTTGTTTAGATTTGTGTTACAAATATAGTAATTTTTATTCTTTTTCTTGATTTTCGTAGTTTTGCAGATAATTTTCTGTTGTATCTGTTATCCAATTATTGGGTTTTAATTGCGGATAATTGTAATCTGAATTTATTTTGGGGTTGTCGGTCGGTTGATAATTTATTGTATTGTCGGTTGTACAATTATAATATTTGAATTGCGGACAATTGTAGTCGAAATCTTTGTCGGTAAGTACTTTCTTTGGTTTTTCGCGTTGAAAAACAAAACTTGCGGCAAATCCTGCTAAAGCTCCTAAGGCGTGAGATTCCCAACTTACATGAGGTTGTCCCGGAAGCAATCCCCAAATCATGCCGCCGTATAGCATTATTGTTAGCAACGAAATTGCGGAAGCTCCTTTGTGATTGGAAATTATGCCGGAAAAAAACATGAATGATGCCAATGCGTAAATTACGCCGCTTGCTCCGATATGATAACTTTCACGGGCAAGTATCCAGACTAACAATCCGGTTGAAAAATATAATGTTATAAAAATAATGAAATAATTTCGGCGGTAAATTATTGTTAATAGCGACATCAAAATCGGAAGTGCTGCCATGTTTGAGAAAAGGTGGTCGTAACCGCCGTGTATCAACGGTCCGAACATTATTCCTGACAGCCCTGATAGTCGGCGCGGATAAATACCTGCTTTGTAGAAGTCGATTCCGCTTACTTCCTGCAAAACAAATGTTATGATTATCAACACGCTGACAATCAGTGGCAATATTAGGAATGATAATTTTTTCATTTATTTCAAACCGACAATTTTTTTGATGTCGTTTAGTTTGTTGAGAGCTTCAATCGGAGTGAGCGTATTGATATCAATTTTGCGAATTTCGTCGCGAATTTGCAACAATACCGGGTCTTCCAACTGGAAGAAACTCAATTGAATACCATCGCCTTGAGCTTTTTGAGCGGGTTTGGATTCCGTTGCGCCTTTCACTTGAATTTGTGTTCGGCTCTGTTCCGTGGCTGCTCCGCGGGATCCTGATTCCAACTCTTTCATGATATCGTTGGCTCGCTGTACCACAACTGGAGGCATTCCGGCGAGTTTGGCTACATGTATACCAAAACTGTGTTCGCTGCCGCCCGGTACAAGTTTTCGCATGAAAATTACTTTGCCGTCGATTTCGCGTACCGAAACATTGTAATTTTTGATTCGCGGAAATGTTTCCTGCATGTCGTTAAGCTCGTGATAGTGAGTTGCAAACAATGTTTTGGCTTTGGCGTTTGGAAACTCGTGGATATATTCTACAATTGCCTGAGCGATAGAAATACCGTCGTAAGTGGAAGTACCTCTTCCGAGTTCGTCAAACAATACCAAACTTCGCGGCGTGATGTTGTTGAGGATTCCGGCGGCTTCGTTCATTTCTACCATAAACGTACTTTCGCCCGACGAAATATTGTCTGATGCGCCAACACGGGTAAAAATTTTGTCAACATAACCTGCTTCAACAGCTTTTGCCGGCACAAAACTTCCCGACTGTGCCATCAACATAATCAGTGCAGTTTGTCGCAACAATGCCGATTTACCTGCCATGTTCGGTCCGGTTATCATCATGATTTGTTGGGTCTGACTGTCAAGAAATACATCGTTTGGAATATATTCTTCTCCAACCGGCAACTGTTTTTCGATTACGGGGTGGCGTCCTTCGGTGATTTTTATTGCATCGCTTTCGTTGATTACAGGTCTGCAATAATTGTTTTCGTTGGCGCATTGTGCATACGAGCAAAGACAATCTATTGTTGCAACGGTCTTGGCATCTGCCAAAAATATTTCGATGTATTGCGACAAAAATGCTATCAGTTCGTTGAAAATTCTTACTTCAATTTGCTGAATGCGGTCTTGCGCTCCCAAGATTTTTTCTTCGTATTCTTTCAACTCCGGAGTGATGTAACGCTCTGCTCCTGTGAGAGTTTGTTTTCTAATCCATTCAGCCGGAACTTTGTCTTTGTGAGTATTTCTTACTTCCAAATAATAGCCGAATACATTTGTAAAACCGATTTTTAGCGACGGAATACCGGTTTCTTCGCTCAGTTTTTCCTGCATTTGATTGAGATACTGTTTGGAATTGTGCGAAATTTCTCTGAGTTCGTCCAATTCGCTGTCAACTCCCGAACGTATAAAATCGCCCTTTGCAATCAATGTCGGCGGCTCTTCTACAATTTCTTTTCCGATACGTTCTGCAACATTTTTACAAGGATTGAGTTGCTCGTAAAGCGGATTAAAAATTGTGTTGCCTTTGGCAGCTTGTTCCGAAAATGCAGTTCGCATTTGTTCGATACATTCCAATGCAAGTTTTAGCTGGTTGGTATCTCTCGGTCCAACTCTCATCGTAGAAATCTTTGATGCAAGTCGCTCCAAATCACCAATTTGATGCATACTTTCGCGCAACGTTTCCAACAATTCAAAATCATCTTTCAGCGCCTGAGTAAAGTTGAGACGTTCGTTGATGATGTTGACATTTCTTAACGGCAAAGCAATCCAATGTTTCAGCATTCTGCCGCCCTGAGGACTTACAGTTTTGTCAATTACATCCAAAAGTGTTTTGCCAGAAGGACTTAACGGTGCAAAAATTTCAAGATTTCTTACCGTAAACTTGTCGAGCCATACATATTTACCTTCATCGAGGCGGGAAATTTTTATGATATGACCGAGTTGCGTATGTTTTGTAATATCCAAATAATGTAACAACGCTCCTGCGGCGGTGGTAGCTGCCTCAAGTTCTTCTATTCCAAAACCTTTCAGCGAGGTTGTCGAAAACTGTCTTAAAAGTCTGTCTCTTGAAGTTTCCGGTGTAAATGCCCAGTCTTCAAGCGGATAGAAATAATATTTGGTTCCGAAAAGTTCGTTGATTTCTTCTTTTTTGGAGCGTTCGTAAAGAATTTCTTTTGGTGACAACGATGCCAACAATTTGTCAACATAATCGTTGCTGCCCTCTGCTACCAAAAAATCACCGGTAGAAATATCCAAAAATGCTACGCCCGTTTTACTTTTTTCGATATTGATACAACAAGCGTAATTATCTGATTTGTTGTCTAAAACATTATCGTTTAGCGATACGCCCGGAGTTATAAGTTCGGTGATTCCGCGTTTTACAATTTTTGTAGCAAGTTTCGGATCTTCCAATTGTTCGCAAATTGCTACACGTTGACCTGCTCTTACAAGTCGTGGCAAATAGTTGTCCAACGCATGATATGGAATTCCCGCCAACGGTTCTCCGGCACGTTTGGTAAGTGTAATTCCTAATATTTCAGATGCTTTTACGGCATCGTCGCAAAATGTTTCATAAAAATCGCCAACTCTGAAAAGTAATATCGCATCGGGATATTTGGCTTTTATCGAGTTGTATTGCTTCATCAGCGGTGTTTCTGATGCGTTTTTTGCCATATTTCCTAAATCTTATTTATTCAAATTCCGTTGTAAAAAATTACTCGCGTAACACTTATTTATTTTGCTGTTTCGTTTACTTCGTCGAGTTTTACATAAAATATCGGATAAAAACTTATTTCGCCGATTGATTTATTTATTCTTCCGTATGCTAATGTAATTCCGGTTATTTTTTTGGTCATTGTCAAGGTCTTTTCTGAAAAATACCAATCTTCGGTGAACATGATTTTACCGATTTCATCGCGTTTGTGATGCTTGTCCCATGATTTTACGGAATCTATTGGCATCGGTTGCTCGCTCACCCAATCGTAAGGCGTTAATCTGCCTTTGTAAACTGCTTGAAATAAGGCGTTTACAAGAACTTTGAGATTGGTTTTCGAGAGCCTTTCTTCTTCCCAATCGTCGTCGGTTTTGTAATTTTTTACTGTTACATCATAACTTATCGGATTGGAAATCAAAAGCGCTGCCGAGTCGATATTATAATATGTTTCGGTTTCCGGTACAAATGCCGGTTGCGAAATTTCTTCTTTTACAGTTTGTGTACTGTCTTGATTGTTGTTGGTATTGTTACTGTTTGTTGTACAGCTCGTTACAAAAATGCAACTTGCTAACAGTAATATAGTTAATATTTTTTTCATTGTATCTTTTTTTTATTTTCTGTTGAATTCTATTTGTTTTGCCGCTTCGGTTTCCATGATACTGAAATTTTTGTAAACAAATTTGCCGTTTACAATCGTGGAACATACTTTCCCTTTGAATTTCAATTCGTTGAACGGTGACCATTTGCATTTGCTGTATACTTTGGAATCCATCACTTCATAACTCTTGAAGGGGTCAAAAATTGTGATGTCGGCGTAATAACCTTCTCTCAAAAATCCTCTGTCCTTGATATTGAAAATTGTAGCCGGGGCGTGACACATCTTTTGAGCCATGATTTGCGGCGTAATAATATCGCGGCGGCAAAGTTCGTTCATGATTGCTGCCGAAAATTCTACAGACGGCATGCCCGACGGAGCTTCAAAATACGGTTTGTTTTTTTCTTCCCACGTATGAGGCGCGTGATCCGTTGCTACCGAGTCTATAATATTTGTATTCAACGCTTTGCGCAGAGCATTGCGATCGCCGCGACCTTTTATCGAGGGATTACATTTTATTCTGATTCCAAAATTTTCGTAGTCATCGCTGTCAAACCAAAGATGCGGAATACAAACTTCTGCCGTTATCTTTTTGTCAGTTAGCGGTTTGTCTTCAAATAGCGACAATTCTCTTTTGGTACTGATATGCGCTACATGAAGTCTTGTTTGATATTCTTTTGCAATTGCCACTGCCAGCGATGTTGATTCGTAACACGCTTTGGCTGAGCGCACATGCTCATGTATTTTGGGGTCGGCATCATTACCGAACATCTGTTTGAATTTTTCGGTATCTTGTCTGATAATGCTTTCGCTTTCGCAGTGAGCCGCTATTGTTACGGGCGATTCTTTAAACAAAAGTTTTAAACTTTCTTCGCTGTCTACCAACATATTGCCGGTGCTCGATCCCATGAAAACTTTTATACCGCATATCTTGTTGAAATCCATTTTCAGAATTTCAGAAATATTGTCGTTGGTTGCTCCTACGAAAAATGAATAGTTAACAAGCGAATTTTTTTTCGCGATATTAAATTTTTCGTCGATTAATTCCTGAGTAGTGGTAGCCGGTTTTGTGTTCGGCATTTCAAAATACGAAGTTACTCCGCCCGCTGCCGCTGCCCGCGATTCGGTGTAGATATCGGCTTTGTGAGTAAGTCCCGGTTCGCGAAAATGTACGTGAGTATCAATAAATCCGGGGAAAATCATTTTGCCGGTAGCATCGTAAACCTCGTCGATACCGCTTACACTTGTTCCTGATTTGCTGTTTTCTATTATTTGCGCTATACGGTCGTTTTCTATCAGTATTGAACCTCTAAAAATTCTTCCTTCGTTTACTATATTTCCGTTTTTTATAAGTAGTCGCATTATATTTTTCGTTTTTTTTACAGATGAAATAATTTTACAAAGTTTCTACAAATTTTTCCAATTCGGCGTAAAGCATTTTGGACGGCAATCCTACTACATTGTAATACGAACCTTCTATTCTGGAAATTGCAGCTGCGCCAATCCATTCTTGTACGGCATAGGCTCCGGCTTTGTCGTATGGTTTGAAATTATCAACATAATATTCAATTTCTTCCAAACTCAATTCCTTGAACCAAACATCGGTACTTGCTGTAAATGAAGTGGTTTTTGCTTTGTTTTTGATACAAACACCTGAAAATACGGTATGTTTTTTGCCTGAAAGTTTTTGTAACATCGAAATTGCATCTTCGCGGTCTTTTGGTTTACCAAGAATTTCGTTGTTGATTGCAACTGTGGTATCAGCAGATATTACAATAAGTTTTGGATTTTCATCGATTTCTTTTGCAAAAGAATCGGCTTTTAGATTTGCAAGGTATTCAGAAACTTTTTCTACAGAAAGCTCTTTCGGATAAATTTCTTCGGTAGGTTTTGTTTTGATAATAAAATCCAACCCTAACATTTCCATAATTTCTTTTCTGCGTGGAGAGCCGGAAGCAAGAATTAAATCGAATTTTTTTAATTTCTGATTTAGCAACATGATATTATAAATACTAAAATGCAAATTTAAGAAAAAAGCTTTTAATTCTACAATTATGTAAACTAAAAAAAAGTAATTTTGTACTGTTAAAAAATGTTAAATTTGGAAGTCTATACAACGATTTACGTTTTATAATCGTTTATAAGGTGAGTAAAAAGATAGTCGATGTGGTATTTTTTTACTTAAATTAAAGTCACGGTAACAACATTTTTAAATAACTAAGAAAATAATATAAGTCTTATGAAAAGAATAGAATTTATTACTGACAATGAAGAGCCAATTACGTCTTATGAAAAAGCGAAATTTGAAATCGTAGATTTCAAATCGGTCTACATCATTTGCGGTTCTACAACTCCACCAGAATTTGATGGGGATGATGATGACTGGGATACAGGTGATGATGATGACGGTATTTGGGATGAAAGTGGTATTTAGTTTACCTTTTGTTTTGAATTGAAAAAAATTATCAATATAATAAAAATTTGGGATATGAAAAAAAATATATTGTTGATCCCTATGCTGTGCATGGTTATGGGATTTATGGCATGTACAAAAGACGATAGTTATGATGATGCCATTGATATTCAGGTTGAAAAATCTCCTGAATATAATATAACGTTTGCAGCCTGTTTTGAAACTCCACAATATGTTGGTGAATATGGAGAAAGTACGCTTCAGAAAATGAATTTTGTGGACGGTTCTTTTACTAAAATAACTTTTGAGCCAAAGGATAGATTTGCACTTTGGGGTATTAGTGGAGAACAGAGTATGGCAGTTAATAATGCTACTGAAAATACTGAAGATGTTACTTTAAGTGCTGCTGTATTTCCTGAGGAAAAAGAAGGTGAGTTTTTTGCTTTATATCCTCTATCTAGTGCTACAAGCATATCTGATAATGTAATTACAGCTGCAATTCCAACTACTCAGCATGTTAAAAAGAATCATTTTGATTCTGATGCTTTTATTGCTACGGCTTATTCTGCAAAAGGAGCGCGTCAGTTTAGTTTTAAAACTGCGATTTCATCAATTAAAATTCGTATTCCTAGCGGTGTTCGATACAAAACTATCAAAATAATTTCAGCCGAAACTCCTATTGCCGGTAATATTGCAATTACAGTTTCAAGAACAGATGGTACTATTACAAATGTAGAAAATCTTGGAACAGCCAAGGAAATTACACTTGAATGTGCAAATGCTAATGACTATTTTGAAGATGGTATATATTTCGCATGTGTTGCCCCCGGTGTTATTAATGGTGGTTTTTATGTAACATTGATAGCTGAAAATGGTGATATTTCTACAAGAAAAGTTTCCGGAAATCCTGAATGTAAAATAAATAAAGCATACGGTGTTGCTATTGAAAAGTATATCGAAGGTACTAATTTGTGGTACAAGGTTGTTAGAGATGGTCAAGTAGGTATTGACCTTGGAATGGTTGTTGATGGATATCGTATTTATTGGACTCCTTACAACTATGGTGGTACTTCGTATACGGATCAAGGAGAATTGTATGGTTGGGGTCAGCAGCTAGGTAATTGTGGTGAAACTTATGTCCCATTGACAAGTATGAATGATTTCTATTATCCTTCTAATAATGGTTGGAAACCTGCATTAACCTCTGAATTTAGTGAATTGTTGTCCGGAAGTATAGTTGATGGCTCTGATGTTTGGGAAGTTACATATAATAATAGAACATTAAAGTTAGCAAAAGAAATTAATGTAAAAGCTCAGGAAATAGAGTCTGTATCAGGAACAAAATTGATTAAAGCTTGTAGCGGTTATTATAATTCTCAAGAAATTCGGGATATTTACAGAGAAATTTTTGAAGAAATTATTGCGGAAGGAGATATAACTGAGGATGATATTAATAGTTCAACTACTTATGAATTATTATATATGTTATATCCAGGTGATATAAATGATAATGGTTTAAAAGTACTAATTCAAGAAAAAAATGGTGTTGTGCCTGAAGAACATGTTGATAAGAAAGTAACTTTAAAATATACATACTATTTGTGCGGTAATGGTGATGAAATTGATAATCAATTATATGCAAATATGGTACGTATAAAAGGTACAAGTAAATCAGATGTAACATTTTTTAATTCAAAATCAAATAATTTATTGTATAATAGGGTTGAAGTTTTGAAAACTAATGATGATTTTAAAAATTTTAACGGTTATTCTTTAGCTTTACCTTATCGTATGGTTTATAGAGAACCTGTAGTAACATTAGAATAATCTAATCTCATATATTCATATTAAAAAAAACTCTGAATCTGTTTCCGCAGGTTCAGAGTTTTTTTTGTTAATAGATATTAAAATAAATTCAATGTGCGGTTTCGACTGCATCTATTAGGACGATTATAAGTTACCATAATTTGTTTTTTTCTTACCGTGATTGCTATCACGAAGAAATTTTTTAGTTAATCCATATCTTTTTGTTGTTACCCTTTGTGAATAAAAAAATTCACAAAGGGATTTTTTTTTACTATGTTTTCTCCTTTTCTGTTATGTTTTTTACTGTATTAATAAAACTTTTTGTAATAATAACCTCAATATTAATAAAATACGTGTATTATTAAGTAAATGCAAAAATCGTCCAAAAATATGGTAAAATCGTCCAAAACAGTTTTTTTGGACGTTTGAAAAAAAAGTTTGGACGATTTTTTTATTTAGTTTAGATTTTTTAACTTTACTTTGTTTTCGATTAATATCAGATAATTAATTCTATTGACGGAGGGTTGTAGAGACGCCATAATATGACGTCTCTACGGAGAAAAATCGTGGTGGATTCCGTGGTAAAAAATGCGAATGTTAAGTAATAAATTTTTTTTCTAACAAGATTTTATTTTAAGTGATATGAAAATTGTTTCATCCATATTGTTGATTGCGGTAACGGCGGGAGCTGCTTTTGCTGTTGTTCATCCTGACAAGATTTACGACAACAAAAAGCCTTCCGCTCCTGTTACCGGTGAATTGCAAGAAGTGTCTTTTACTGATGTACGTCTTACTGATGATTTTTTTTCGTCAAGAATTGAAATCAATCGTACCGTAAGTATTCCTTCTGCGTTTAGAGAGTGCGAGAAAAATGGTCGTTTCGACAATTTTGCTCTTGCCGCCGGACTTATCAAAGGTGAACATCAAGGCGATTTCTCTTTTGATGATACCGACCCGTATAAAATTATTGAGGGCGCAAGTTACTCGCTTGCTGTCCATTACGACAAAAAGTTAGATAACTATTTGGATAGCGTTATCAATCTGATTTCCAAAGCTCAAGAGCCGGACGGTTATCTTACTACTTGCGTTACCAACAATGCCGTTAGGCTGAAAGGCTGGTGGGGCGATCATAAGTGGGACAGAATAAATTCGCACGAACTTTATAATTCGGGACATCTTATAGAGGCTGCCGTGGCTCATTACAAGTCAACAGGAAAACGTACTTTGCTTGATGTCGCTATTAAAAATGCGGATTTGGTTTGTAAAACTTTCGGAGCTGAGGCGGGCAAAATTCACCGTCCGTCGGGACATCCGATTGTAGAAATGGCGCTTTACAAATTGTACAAAGTTACGGGTCAAAAAAAATTATTGGTGTCCGAGAAAAATAAAAAATCGAATAAAAATAGGGCTGCCATAATAGGCAGCCCGTTTTTTTTTGGTAACTTTCAGTTGCTAAACAAAAACATGTTACCATGGGCAAAATTACAAAATATTTCGGACAGA
>JAFXZT010000107.1 GCA_017541145.1 Bacteroidales bacterium
GTATTGTATAAAATACGGAAATAGTCCTGCGACAATTGTTGTAGGTAAAGATGCAATATTAAAACGTGCTACTTTACACCCTCAATTTGACGGATTTAAAAGCGGAGTAATAGTTAGAACCGCAGAGGGAGAAATAGTAAACAGAGATGGGTGTTTTAAATTAGATACGGACGAATTGGTTGGCTCGTGGTGTGAAGTATTTAGAAAAGACTGGGCAAATAGTGTATTTACAAGTTGTTCGTTT
This sequence comes from Bacteroidales bacterium, assembly GCA_017541145.1. GTDB lineage: Bacteria > Bacteroidota > Bacteroidia > Bacteroidales > UBA3824 > UBA3824. Next base: position 245 of record JAFXZT010000107.1, read on the forward strand.
TCGGAAATAAATCAACCAAAAAATCCGTCTTGGCAAAAACAACCCTGTGTTATGAGTGAAAAAACGGCTATGGTTAGAGCCTTGCGCTCAGCTTTTGTTGAAGAGCTAGGCGGTATGTATGACAGTGCAGAAATGGACACAACAAGTAATACAACACCGAAAAGTTCAGGATTTACAGATGATGATATAAACAATGAACCTGAAATAGATGTAATTGATGTTAGTGAAGAAAATAGCGAAGCTAAGGGAAAAACAAATAAAATCAATTTAGAAGATTTATAAATAAAAAAGCTATAACCCGGAGTTGAGTAGGTTATAGCTACAAATATATTATATCCCAAATATATCAAAAATATACGGGTATATCAAGAGGGTAAAAATATGGAACGATACATAAAAATAAGCGAATTAGCAAAAAAAGTAGGTGTTAGCCGGCAAGCAATATACCGCCGGCTAGACAAAGATTTAAAAAGATATGTAATGACTATAGACGGAGTTAAAAAAATATCAGTTGATGCAATAGACGCAATTAAACAAAAAGAGGAATTGTCAAGTACTGTAACACCAGAAATAAAAAATGTTACAGTTGTCACACCCTCTGAAGCCGCTAAAATAGAGAATTTTGAAAAAATCGGGGTTGAAGTTTTGTCAACTGTTGTCCGCTTAAACAGCAAAACGGACAGTAAAATTGATAATGCTGTAACTAAAATCACAGCGTTGATTGATACAATAAACACTATGCAAAAAAAAATTGATGAACTAAATAAAAAGATAGAAAAAAAAGGAAAGGACAAATTGTCATTTTTTAAGCGTTTTTTTGGTAAGGAGTAATAATGATAACACTAAATGATACTAAGGAGATTAATAAATATTATAATAAAATAACTAATACATACGATTTTAAAAATAGTGACGGAAAGTATCTAGATATAGAAATAAATTTTGATTTAATAACTAATGCAAGCATAATTTCTCATGACATTATCGCAAAAAATATAATTGTTAAAGATATTGTGGCCTTAAATATTAAGGCACAAAACATAATATCAGAAGATATTAGGGCTTATGATATATTTTCCTGTGATATTAGGGCCCACAGTATATTAGCAAATAACATGAAATCACTAGATATAAATGCTCATAATATCAAAGCAAATAATATAACTGCGCTTGATATAAAATCGTTATTAGATATTTATGCAAATAATATAACCTTTTATGGTGTTTGTTTAGCGTATAAAGATATAGTTTGTAATAGAATCAAAGGAACTAGAAAAAATTCTAAATATTTTACACTAGACGGTGACATAATCATAAGAAAGGGAAATATAAATGATAGATAAGATTTTTAAAGATATATCACAAGCAAAATATACAATAGGATATAGGAGTAAATGGTTAACAAACACCATAGACACAATTATTGATATAAAAAAGCACTACAAAGGGCAACAAAGGAGTCTTTTAGATTTTGTAAACCCTACAATATATAACAAATTAGAATTTCAAGAATTTTTATTAGGTAAAATAAGGACATACTTACATAAAAACGATACACTAGAATTTAATATGGCTGACGTATATGATTATTTAATTAAAGATGATTTTTATGATGATAAAGATAAAGAGGAAATAAAAAAAGCAATTATAAACATGGTTTTAAATGACATCCTAATACCAGAAAAATTGGCTAGTTAGAAAGGCACGATATTGAATATTTTAAAATGTACAAACGGAAAGGTGGGGCATGATGTCTAAAGGGTGGAATATAGCAGAATTTTCTATTATAGCTAAAAACAGGCAACATAAAACTATTAAAAGCAGAAAAAAATTGTATTATAAATTTAACGAGCTATCAGTTTGTGAAACTATCGAAGAAGCTATGAAGTGTTTTTGTGTTTGTTTAAATGAGTTAGAGGAAACTAAAAAATGGGGGGACCCATTTTTTTGGAAAATTAACGGCGATAAGATAGAGTGCTATTCCGGTGAGGAATTGTGTGAAACATATTATGATATTAAATTCAAAAGTGAACCTTAAAAAATGTTTACAAAACTAAAGAGGTAGTATAAGTATGGATAATAATGTAAGAGCTGAATTAATAAAAATATTGGCAAAAGGTGGAATTAAAATTAAAGAGTATAAATTTCATAAAATATTAAAAGAATTAATGGAAAGCACAAACACAACACAAGTAGACCTTGCAAAAGCGATTAATGTAACAAGGCAAGCCATTTCGGAGTATAGTTTAGGTAAGACACAACCAAGCGCAGAAAAATTATCTAAAATTGCAGATTTTTTCGATACATCGGCTGATTATTTACTTGGTCGCACAAATGCTAAAACTTTTTCTGTTGATATAATGGGGATATGTAACTACACAGGTCTTAGCGAAAACAATCTAAAACAGCTCAATAGCATTAAACTAAATACATTCAAAAACAAATTTGTTAAAGATGCCATCGAATATATAGAAAACCAAAACATATCGTAGGTAAATAATGAAACAAAAAAAATATATGTTTTAAGCGTGTGGACACATTATGAATTATAAAGGGGAATGAATAATGGAAATTAAAGATTTAATAGGGTTTCAATTAATCGAAATTAATGACAGTAAAATTAAATTAAAAAAAGATGATAAAACTTTTACGCTATCAATAATTACTGACAAGGGTGGTTGTTGTGGGTATAATTTTGTAGGAACAAATTTGTTTATTAGCAAGAGAGAATTAAACAGAAACCCTATAATTACTGATATTACTATTGACAGAAACGAAGGCGAAGGGGAACAAACTTGTAAGGTTGTGCTTTTTGGAGAAGAAAAAAACATTGCAGAATTAGAAACAAACAGCGGAAGTGGTTCGGGTTGGTGTTACGGAGCTTGTGCGTGGGTAAAATGTAAAGAGTTGGACTTGGACGAAGTTTTATCACAATGGTAAGGAGAAATATAATGGAAATAACTAAAAAAAAAGATATGATTTACATAGTAGGCATGATATGAATTATAAAATTTTAGCCTCGGGGAGTTCAGGAAACGCTATATTATTAAATAACGGCATACTGCTAGACTGCGGAGTGCCGTTTAAGTATATTGAGGAATATTTGTCGGAAATAAAAGCGATATTTATAAGCCATGAACATAAAGACCATATAAATACACAAACACTGAAAAAAATACACGAGTTACGCCCTGTAGTTCGTTTTATGGTAGGTTTTTGGTTAAAAGAACATTTATTATTAAGCGGAATAAAAAGCTCAAAAATCGATATTTTAAAGCATAATAAAATATATAACTATGGTTTATTTAAAATACAGCCTTTTATTTTAATGCACGATGTTAAAAATTACGGAATTAAGATATATGATACAAAAGCAAAAGAAAAAATAATATATGCGGTAGACACAAATAAAATTGACCACATAGAAGCGGTCAATTTTGATTTATATTTAATTGAAGGTAATTACGATGAAGAAAAGTTGGAGCGGAATATAAAAAGCGATATTGAAAGAGGTATTTATAGTTATGGTGTGAGGGTAAAAGATACACACTTGTCAATACAACAAGCCGGTGAATGGCTATTAGATAATGTAGGAAACAATAGCACGTATGAACTAATACACCAAAGTAAAAATAATTTATAAAACTAATTGTTGTTTACATTTATCTTCAATTTTATGAATATTAAAATCAGTAAGGCCGAAACAAACTTCAAAGACTGTTCTAATAGAATATGTTTCCATTAATTTAGATAGAGCAAGTTGAGCACTACGTTTAAATTTTATATTAGAAAAATTGTCATCAATGAGCTGTTTAGAAACATGCAGCTCTAATTTTTTTAATTTATTTTGCCAGTCTATGATATTATTTATTTCCAATTTAGCTTTTTTACAATTAATACAAATTGGAAAAGAATTTATTTTGTTTGTTTCACTATCAAAAACTGAGTCAATAAACACATCTTTTGTAGCCCCACAACGAGAACACTTAATATTCTTTTCCATTTTTTAGACCTCCTCAAACTATATTATATCATAAAACAAACAATTTGTAAACAAAAAAATAATAATTAGTTAAAAATAGACATAAAAAATTGGAAAAAAAAAGAGCAAGTAAAAAATTCTACTTGCAATTATTGCAACGATATAGTTACAATAAAAATAAAAAAAAAAAAGAGTCAAAACCATTTGGAACATGGTTTAATTGAAAGGACAACTAATAACCATTTTTTTAAAAATTAATCACTGTTAATTTGTTGTACTAAATGATAACCAGTTGACAATAATAAGTATACCATACAGAAAATCCGTATTTCAATAGTGTCTGAAAAGTTTGGATAGATTGACAACTACAATTAACAATCTATATTAAATTTATTCAAGATTAATTAAAACAAAAAGGAGTCGAAAAAAGTGGTAATTTATACGAATAAGTCGAAATTAAAAAAATGCAACCTTGACAGCAAAATGAACGTCGTAATTGCAGAAGAGTTTAATAAAGAGCTATCCACTACGGCAAAAGAGATATTTAAAATTATAGCCGGACATTGTTTGTATAGCGGTCAAACAGAAATTGAGGGCAAAAAGTTTCATACGTTGCTAGATAATAAAGAAATAGATTTTGATAGGGGGGTTATAAAATCGATAATTGAGTTGAAAGAAAAAGGTTATTTAGAAATTAGCATTTAAACTTGTGAGGTAAAAGATGAGATGAGATGTGATGGTGATTGTTTTAATTGTGAATATGATGATTGTCGGGCAAGTGATTTAGAAATAAGTTTTCTAGATGACAAAATATCGGTAAATAGATTATTGAAAAAGCATAAAAAAGAATATATTCCTAAAAGGATAACAAAACAAAAAAAAGAACTTACCGAAATAGAATTAGCATATATAAAAAATTGTCGAGAGAAAGAAAAAAAAGAAAACATGGATAACCTATGGATTATAATAACAAATTTTTAAAAAAACTATTTACAAACTGCCAATAATAGTTTATAATTAAAGTTGTCGGGTAACAAATAAAAATATAATATTGTATACTAAACGAAAAGTATACATATTGGTGATTTTATTTTGGATAAGCATTTGTAGTTGCTTATTGTCGTGTGTTACTCGACAATAAACCCGACAATCGGCAGCTACAGGTGCTTATTTTTTGTACCTAAAAATAGAAAAAGGAAGAGGTTTGATAGTAAATTAAGCACCTAACAAAATTAGAAAAAATAAGACGTATAGAAAGAGTGAAATGATGGAACACAGTTTTAATGTTGAAATAGCAGCGGAATACGGTATTCATACTGCTATATTATTAAAAAATATACACTTTTGGATTGAGAAAAACAGAGCGAACGAAAAGCATTTTTATGACGGCAGATATTGGACATATAATTCAAAAAAAGCATTTTCTGAATTATTTCCATACTTAACGGAAAGACAAGTTAAATATACACTCGAAAAAATGAAAAAAGATGACCTTATTTTAGTTGGGAATTATAATCAAGATTCGTACGATAAAACAAATTGGTATACGTTAACAGATAAAGCGTTAGAACTTTTAGGTTGTACTGAAAAAACAGCCGAAAAGCCCGAAACCATCGATCGGACAAAATTGTCCAATCGAATGGACAAAAGCGTACCTATCGATTGGACAAAATTGTCCAATGGACAAGACAAAATTGTCCAACCAATACCAGATAGTAAACCAGATAATAAACTAAAAGAAAAAAATATAAAAAAAGAAAGTGAAAAAAATAAAGAATCAGATAAAGGAAATTATTCCCTAATTGAAGAACAATTAGTGTTTGAAGAAATAAAAAAATTATCTGATAAAGAAATATCAGATCGAGTGCTTGCTGTGTTTAGAAATAAAAAAGATAAGAACAAACCCATAACTAAAACTGCCCTGAAAGTTTTACTTGATAGACTCGAACGATTTTCAGGGGGTAATATAAATAAAAAAATTGATATCCTTGATGTGTCTGTTTCTCGTGGATATACCGACATTTATGAACTTAATCAGAAAAATAATTATAAACATAGCGCCGAAAACTTATCATATAACTTAGGCGAATATGAATTTAAAAATAATGCAGATTACGAAAAATATTTATTTGGTGTTTTAGATAAAATATAAACTATATCATACCTAAACAAAAAACGGCCAAATTCGAGCGAAAATATAAAAATAGAAAAATTATATTAATACACGTGAAAAAATAGAAATTTGACGTGAATTTGAGCTTTTTAAAAAAGAGGTGTTGCAAATATTGATAAAAGGAGAAGCGTTAGAACAGACGAGATTATTTAATGTTTGTAGATATACTAAAGGGTTAAGTTATTTGTTTCATATTCCTAATGGCGGAAGTCGTAATCCAAGAGAAGCAAAAAACTTAAAAATGCAAGGTGTTAAACCGGGAGTACCTGATTTATTTTTACCGGTTGCAAATAAAAAATATCATGGATTATTTATTGAGATGAAATACGGCAAAAATAAACCTACTAAATATCAGCAAATGTGGATTGATTATTTAAATTCGGCTGGATATTTAGCTGTAGTCTGTTACAGCCATGAAGAGGCATTTTCGGTATTAATGAAATATATTAAAGAGGTGTAGTTACATGGAAGATAAGGAAATAAAAAAGAAAAAATCTGAAGAGAAAAAAGAAAGGCAACGGCTTGAACGACAAAGAAAAATTCAGGAGCGGAGAACCCAGCAAATAATTGCAGAGGGTGGGATAGTATGGGGCGAACTATAAGATGCCGTTGTAATGGTGATTGTCTTAATTGCAAATATGATGATTGTTTAGCCTCTGCAAGGCAAATAGATTATTTTGAAAGAAAAGAGCGTAAAGAAAACAAAATAACAACGAAATTACAACGAAAAAGAGAAAGGGAGATTAAAAATTATGGGGAGTTGGTTTAATTCTATTATTCTATGGTGGTTAAATCCATGGAATTTTTTCTCGGGGGTAATGTCTTTTGTGGCTCTTTGGGGTACAATTATGAACGCAGAACGTAATAAATTAGGGTTTATGTTTTGGCTTATTTCTAACCTATACATGATGATTAGATTTTTTGTTATAGGTGAATATGCTCAAAGTATATTATTTTTTATTTATTTTATTTTGGCTATACGAGGGTTATTTGTTTGGTCTAATAAAGAGAGCTATGATAGAGTAAATTTATAAAATAAAAAATTGTGTAAATAATAACCATTGTAATTTTTATTTATGGAGGTTATTATTTATGCTATTTGTTGATTTATTAATGTGGGGATGTGCATTATTTTTCCTAACAGGGTTAATTTGTATATTTGAAATTAAACTATCAAGTGTCTTTGGATTTTCGCTACTATTAGTTACTAATATATGTTTCGCAGCGCATTTTTGGGTAGACGGCATGCCAATTTTCGGTATTATGTTCGCCGTATCTGCGATATTTTCTATTAGATTTTTAATCGGTAGTATTGTTTGGCACAGAAAAAACAGGTGATAACATGGCGGATAGACCGCAAAATAAAAATTTGATATCTTTAGGTGATAGAACACCGGAAGAAAAAAGCGCAATTGCCAAAAAAGGGGCAATTGCATCAAGTAAAAAACGAAGAGAAATAAAAAAACAAAAAGAACAGCGTAAAACTATTGTTGATACGCTTAAAGATGTTCTATATTCTGACGTAAAAAACAAAAAATTACTACAAATGCTAGATAAAAACGGAATATCAGGCGAACAGAATTATCTGGTCGCTATGATAGCGTCATCTGTTTTAAAGGGCGTACAGCATGGACGATTAACTGACGTTTTAAGGTTAATTGAAGTGCTAGAGGGGTCTGCAACAGAAAAAATCGAAATTACTAGTATGGATAAAACAATTGAAGAGTTACAAAGTTATTTATCTTCAAAAAATAAAAAACATAAAAAGGATAATGAAAATGTTTAAATTACCTCAAAAATATGAATATATAGATTTAATGACAGATGAGCCGTATATTTTAGGGCAAATGCTAGGATTTAAAGATTTACGTCGAGATTTACACAATGATTGGATTCGGTCAATTATATTATCACAAAAAGATTTTACTTTATTAGCACATAGGGGTAGTTATAAAACAACATGCTTAACTATCGGATTAATGATTAATTTAATTTTACAACCGAATATTACGTCAATATTTTTACGTAAAACAGATGTTGACGTCAAAGAAGTTATAATGCAAATATATAAACTATGTTCAAGTGAACTTATGAGGCATATTGTCAAGTCTATATATGGAGTTGACTTGGTGTTTACAACAGCTACAGCTTTTGCTTTAGATACTAATTTAAAAACGTCAAATAAAGGTGCTTGTCAGTTGACAGGTTTAGGTATAAAAACGTCAATTACCGGTAAACATGCGGACAGAGTTATTACAGATGATATTGTCAATGTAAAAGATAGAATTAGTGGCCCTGAAAGGGAGGCCACTAAATTGGCATATATGGAATTGCAAAATATACGTAATCGTGGCGGTGTAATTATTAATACAGGTACACCGTGGCATAAAAATGATGCTATTTCATTAATGCCAAATATTAGTAAATATGATTGTTATTACACAAAACTAATTACACCAAAAAAATTAGAGGAAATAAAAAAATCAATGACACCGTCACTATTTGCCGCAAATTATGAATTACGGCATATTGCTAGTGATGATGTCATTTTTGATAATCCTCGAATTAATGAAGATTTTAAATTGGTTTTAAATGGAATAGCTCACGTTGATGCGGCGTATGGTGGTGAAGATTATACGGCTTTTACAGTATGTAAAAAGCAAGATGATAAATACTACGTATTCGGTAAAATGTGGCATAAACACGTTGATGAATGTTTAGATGAGATAGCAATGTATATACAAGAAACAAGGGCAAGTAAAATATATTGTGAAAATAACGGCGACAAGGGATATTTAGCAAAAGAATTGCGCAAAAAAGGATTAAAGGCGGTTACTTACCGGGAAAGTCAGAATAAATTTTTAAAAATTACAACATATTTAAAAGGAGCATGGGAAAATGTGCTTTTTGTTTGTGGTACAGATACAAATTACATAGACCAAATTTGTGATTTTAATGAATATGTTGAACATGATGACGCCCCGGACAGTTTGTCAAGTATAATCCGCAGACTTTACAGTAAAAACACTGAAAATTTCGAGTCTGTACTTGGATTAATATAATGACGAAATTTTTAAAAGCATTGTGATAAAATATAAATATGTTAATATCTAACAAATTTAAAAAAGGGGCGAGTATAAAATGCTAACATATCAAGATTTTTTAAACCATAAAGGTGAGGATTTAGACACATTTTTATTACAAGTAGTTGAGGAACATAAGAGCTCAGAAGCATATAAAACAGCAATAGATGCGGAACAATACGATAAACAACGGAACGTTACAATAATGAAATTCCAAAAATATTTATATAATATGAAAGGTGCTAGGATACCTGATGTTATTAGTCCAAACCATAAATTGTCAAGCAATTTCTTTAACAGATTTACAACTCAGTTGACACAGTATTTACTAGGTAATGGAGTATCATTTTCAGAAGAGGGAATTAAAGAAAAGCTAGGTAGTGATTTTGATACAGAATTACAGCGTGCCGGTAAATATGCACTTGTTGCTGGAGTGTCTTTTGGCTTTTGGGATTTAGATAGATTAAGAGTTTTTAAATTTACAGAATTTGCACCACTTTACGATGAAGAAAACGGCGGACTTCGAGTAGGTGTTAGATTTTGGCAATTAGCGCCAAACAAACCACTTAGGATGACTTTATATGAAGAGGATGGCTATACCGAATACATTAAACTTGATGGTGAAAATGTAAAAAAACTTCAAGAAAAAAGACCGTATAAATTAATTGTCAAGTTGACAGAAGCGGACGGAATGGAAATATATGACGGCGGTAATTATCCAAGTTTTCCAATAGTTCCGTTATATGCCAATGACTATCATCGCAGTGAATTAATCGGACTTAGAGAAAACATTGACGCTTATGATTTAATTAAAAGCGGTTTTGCGAACGATTTAGACGGACATATGCTTTATTGGTTAATACAAAATGCCGGAGGAATGGATGACGTTGATGTTGCAAGGTTATTAGAGCGTATTAAAACAATGGGCGCTGCTATTGCTACAGATGAGGGGACAGTTTCTCCGCATGCTATACAAATACCTTATGAGTCAAGAATTGCATATTTAGACAGGCTTGAACAAGATTTATATAAAGATTTTGGAGCATTAAAAGTCGAAAATATAACCGCCGGGGCTACAACCGCAACACAAATAAAATCATCATATACACCGCTTGATATGAAAGCCAGCGGTTTTGAGTATATGTGTATTGATTTTATACAGTCAATATTAAAATTGCAGGGTATAGATGCAACACCAATATTTAAGCGTGATAAAATTGCAAATTATCAAGAGGAAACATCAATGATATTGCAGTCAGCTAATTATCTTGACGATGAAACCATATTGAAACACCTGCCATTTTTAAGCCCGGACGAAATAGACGATATTTTAAAGGCTAAAGAAGCAGAAGAAGCAAGGCGGTATGAAATAGCTAAAGATATAAGCCAAGGCAAGGGATTTAACCCAGATGATGAGGATATAAACGACGAAGAAGATGAAGAAGAGCCGGAGGAGGCCGAAAATAATGCCGATAAGCAAAAAAAACAAAAGAAAGATGATGACACCGCACCGCAGAGCTGACAGGATTTTACTTAATGATGAAAAAAGGATAGATGATTATTATAACAAGCAAAAAAAAAGAATTGTTAATATATTTGATGAATTTTACAAGAATCACAAAGATGAATTTGAACAAGCTTTTCAAGATTATAAAGACGGAAAAATTACAAAAGATGAATATAAAAATTATTTGTTGAATATGACAACATTGTCAAGTGAATGGCGGACAACAGCAGACAAAATAGTTGATGAAATAACTAGAATTAATAAAACGGCATTATATAGAGTAGTTTCACGTAATTTAAAAAAAATATATATTGATAATTATAATACGACTATTAAAGTAATAGGCGGTGAATTGCTTGGGGATTAGTTATTCAACAACGAGAAAAGAAAAAGAATATATTAAAAAAATTGTCAATGATAATACTGTCAAGCGATTGACAACAGCAAAACTATTAGATTTACCATATAAGGATATTGACGGTGATGCAGATAAACGCTGGAATATGAAAAAAGTAAATTCTGCATTGTTACAATCGATAGAACGAGGCGAAAATTTCGATAAAATGGCGGGTAGGTTGCAGTATGTTACTGATATGAATAAAGTGTCAGCAATGAGAAACGCTAGAACAATGACAACATCTTTTGAAAATTTAGGTAGACTTGACGGCATGAAAGCAATGCAAGATAGCGGTGTTATTTTAAAAAAACAATGGTTAGCGACTCATGACGATAAAACACGTGATGCACACGCTGAATTAGACGGACAAAAAGCTGAAATTGACGAACCTTTTATCAATGATTTAGGTGAAATAATGTATCCCGGCGACCCGTCAGCATATCCGGCAAATGTTTATAATTGTCGTTGTACTTTAGTTTATGACATTGAGGGATTTGAACCAACATTGTCAGGGGGAACAATAAAGGAGGTTAAATAGTATGTCAACACAAACATATACAAGTCACGGAGTAAGCGTGAAATTTGATGATAACTCACCGCAAGTATTAGATGCACTGCAAAAAGCAACAGTAAGAGGGCTTGAAGCTTGTGGTGCTATGGCTGAAAGTTACGCAAAAAAAGAATTATCAAAACCAAAAACACACCGTGACGGTAGTGTAAGGCCGAACGTTGTGACCGGTAGACTTAGAAACAGTATTTCTTATGCACTTGGTAGCAATGTAGGCAACAATATAAAAGTTTATATAGGGTCTAATGTTAGTTATGCGCCATTTTTGGAATTTGGCACTCGAAAGATGAGTGCATATCCATATTTAAAACCGGCATGCACCGAACATACAGAAGAATACAAAAAAATTTTGCAATCAAGTTTACAAAATGCATAGAAGTTTTTAACATTGTGGATAATGTATGAAAATTTAAACAAAAGCGTGATATACTAAAAACATAATCTAACCACGACGAACTGTGGACGAAGAAAAGGAGATTATAAATATGGGTTTAAACAGAGAAAAATTGTCAGAATTAGGTATTAATGAGGAGGCCGCTCAAGAAATACTTAAAATTCACTGGAGTGTTGTCGACGGCATGAAAGGTAGAATTGAGGAATTGAGAAATTCCGCTGACAGGGTGCCAGCCTTGAAGAAAGAGCTGGAGAAGTTGAAAACCGAAAATGCAAATTCAAGTGAGTATAAAAATAAATACGAACTTGAAAAACAAGCTTTTGAGGAGTTCAAGAAGAACATTGAAACCGAAAAGGCTAACAATGCCAAAGAAAAAGCATATCGACAACTGTTGATAGATAATCATGTCAAGAATAACAAACTTGATTTAATAATGCGAACCGTAAAATTGGAAGATTTAGAACTTGATGAAAATAACAAGTTAAAAAATAGCGCAGATTTAAATAAATCAATAGTAAGTGACTGGTCTGACTTTATCGAAACAACAGAAGTCAAGGGCACTAATACTGCCACGCCACCAAACGGAGCGGAAAATGCCGTTGAATTTAGTGAACAAATAAAAAAATTCAGGGAGGCTATAGGACTACCTCCCGAAAAATAAGGAGAGGTAAAAATGTCACAATCAATCGCACTATTTAAAGCATATACACCGATACTAGATGAAACATATAAAAATTTATCATTAACAGCAAAACTTGATACTGCTTCGGATTTAATTAGATATACACCCGGCAATCATAGTGTTGTGGTTAATAAAATGTCACTTCAAGGACTTGCTGATTATAGCCGTACTAGCGGTTATGTTGGCGGTGAGGTAACACTTACTCAAGAAACAATGGATATGAACTATGAACGTGGTCGTATGTTTTCCGTAGATGCTATGGATAACGAAGAAACAGCCGGCGTAGCATATGGTAGATTATCCGGAGAATTTTTAAGAAGTTATGTAGTACCCGAAATTGATGCAGTACGTTTTGCAAAATATGCTGCAGAAGCTGGAACGCACCCAGCTGATGATACACTTTCGTCAGGTGAATGGTATGGAAAAGTATCTGCCGCATGGACAGAATTAACAGAAAATGAAGTCCCTGAAGCAGACAGACATTTATTTATTACTGCAGCAGGATATCAAGATATTATGAATAAGTCACTTACTGACAGTAAAGTATTCTTTGATATGTTCGCATCAGTTACAGTAGTACCACAATCAAGATTTTATGAAGCAGTAACACTTAATGCAGATGGAAATGGTGGATATTCAAGAGCATCTGGTGCTAATAATATCAATTTCTTGGTTATACACAAACCAGCAGTAATTCAAACACTTAAGCATCAAGATGCAAAAGTAATTACTCCTCAAGCTAACCAAACAGCCGACGCATGGAAATTTGGATATAGAGTTTATGGCTTAAATGAAGTATATGAAAACAAAGTAAAAGGTATTTATCTCCACACTTCAGAAGTTACAGCATAAGAGGTGTTGTAAATGAGTAAAAATATATGGATTGATGAAAAAGGCAATACGTGTATTGGCATTAGGCCTGAACTTAAAAACGAGCCAAAAAAAGAGGAGGTAAAAGAGGATGAACCAAAGAAAGTTACTAAGAGTGGTCGGAGGAAAGGACCTAGCAAATAATTTCGATAAAATAGCGGAAGGGTTAAGTTTAATTAATTATCATTATCCCGCTCCGAATGAAAACATATTATCACATGGTGGAGTTTATGCTTACCCTGTAACAGTAGGTGAAACAACTACTAAATATGATATAGATAGCACTGGGACAAGCATTGATACTATTGTAGCTGGTACAACTTCAGGGTGCACATATAAAATTAAACCTATTGGTGAAGTTAAAAAAATAGCAAGTGCAACGTCAACAGCTATTTTTGGAGCGGCAACGTACACAAATTGTATGCTGGTATTAATTGAATTGCCGACTATGAAATATACAGATATTAAAGTTGCTTTAGGTGCCGGTGCAGCTGCAACATTAACAGCAGATGACGTAATAATTGGTGAAGATGTATGTTACTATGTTTTGCCGTTAGGATTATATGATAATAGCGGCACAACCACAGCATCATATAGCACTTATACAATTACGCTTAATGGTAACTCATTAAAAAATGAGTTTGATGTTTCCGGCGTAACGCTGGAGGCATAGGGGGTGTTGTAAATGACGCTCGACGACTTTTGTGCTGATTTAAAAAATTATTTTATTGTTGATGTAGACAAAGATATACACTTAAATATTTATACAATTGCTAATGGTACAATAACACTCGATTTTCTAGATGAAAATCAATATTTTAGGATTTGCGGTAGTAAATTCAATGACGGAGTTTACAAATATGACAACAAACTAGAATTAACAGATGAGACTTTTAATGGCGCTATTTGGGCAATGTCAGTGCCGCCAGCGTTTTTAGATGCTGTCAACGATGCTAAAGTTTACTTGACAGCTCATCCAAACGCGGTAGCTATGCAGTCAGAGTCTTTTGGTGGGTATAGCTATACTCGTATGAATAGTGGTAATTCTAGTGGATTTTGGTATTTGCCGTCAACAATAGCGGACAGATTAAACAGATACCGCAGAATACGGATAATATAAGATGTTATGGGAAAATTTTCTTACGGATTGTATAACACAAATCAAGTCAACTGTATCAGACGGACAGGGTGGTGTTACAACTTCGTGGGAAGACGGCACAACATTTACCGCAGCAATTGTTAAAGATACCAGCACCGCGGACAGAATAGCAGAAAAACAAGGTGTAACCGCTAGTTATACGGTGACTACACCAGTTACAACTTTGCTTAAATTTCATGATATTTTTAAGCGAAAAAGTGATAATAAATTATTTATTGTTACTTCTGATTATATTGATACTAAACCTCCGAATTGTGCAAGTTTTGAGTTTTGGCAAGTATCAGCTAAGGAGTGGACTAAACCATGACACAAACAGCTATTGCCTTATATACGTTCGCAAGTAGTTTTACTTGGCCAGCATATCCTGAAGATAGTGTGCCGTCAAGTGCAGATTTGCCGTATATAACATATACTTTGCAAGAATATGACTGGGATAGTATGGGTATGATGCAAATGAGGTTATGGTATAAAGGTGCAGACTATGCCACAATTAATGCTAAAATTGACGACATATCGAATTCAGTAAAAAACGGATACAAGGTTAATACGTCAAGCGGTGCTGTTTGTATATACAAAGGTTCGCCGTGGTGTCAATATCAGCCGTCGGATGAAGTCGATTTAAAAATTGCATATCTTAACTTTAATGTGCATTATACAACGAATTAAATTTAAAAATAGAGAGGGGAATGTTAATAATGGGAGCATATAAAAGAATACCCACAAATACTTTTCATAATTTACAAATGGACGCCGGTATTATTTGTGATTCTTTTGATGTTAACACCGGTACTGTAGGAAATATAATTGGTGCTACTACTGGTGGAATTCAAATAGATGCAACACCGGAATATACAGATATGGGTGAAGATGTAGATAATTGCCCAAATAATATGAAAGAGCTTAAGAAAATAAGCAAATGGGAATGTAAAATCTCCGGAACGTATTTGACAACATCAGCTTCGGCTATGAAGTCATTAATAGGTTCAGCATCTGTGTCTGGGACACATATTTCATTAAAACAAACATTATCGCAAGATGATTTCCAAACACTTTGGTTTGTCGGAGATTATGGTGATTCGGGATTTTTAGCAGTGAAATTATCAAATGCTTTAAACACTAGCGGTTTGTCACTTAAAACCGAAAAAGACGGTAAAGGACAAGTGTCTTTCGAATATCTTGGCCACTACAGCATAGATGCTCAAGATGCCGTGCCGCTTGATATTTATATCAAAGATACTGTTACAATGTACAATATCAGCTATAATTTAACTCATGTAGTAGCCGATGTTAGACCGGTTGACGTAGCACTAGGTGGAGAAGTTATTGCAAAATTTGAACCAGAAAGTGCAAGTTATGAATTACCGGATACAGTCACCGTAAAAGTAGACGATTCAACACTTACAGTTGACACTGATTACACTTGGGATGATACCACTGGTATTTTATATATTAAATCGAGTGCAACAACAGGCGATATTTCAATCACTGTAACTGGAGCAAGCGCATAATTTTTTAAAAAATCAAAAAAAGGGGGAAAAAGGGGTAATTTTAACTTTGTATGTTCCCCCTTTTTTCAATTTAAAAAATAAAAGGAGATTAAAAGTATGAAATTATCAGAAATTAAAGGCGATAGAAGTATTGAAGTAATAGCAGATATTTTGGAACAAGTAGCAATAATTGCAGCTGACCCAGAAGCGATGAAATTTTTTACTGAAAAACCTAAAGTAGATAAAAACGGTAATATGCTTGAACCTATGGAAAAATGGGTAGCAAAAAGAATAGGCGAAAAATTACCTTATTTGCTTAAAACACATAAAAAAGCCTTATATACAATATTTGCCACTCTGGAAGGTGTTCCTGTAGATAAATATATTGAGTCGGTGACAATAGCTAAAATAATTAAATCACTAGTTGATTTATTTACGGATGAGTCAATCGCACCGCTTTTTACGTCTGCGCAACCAAAAGAGGAAGAGAAATAGCTCTGGTTGCACTTTATGAATATAAATTTATATCATTAAGGTTATTTGTAAAGTATATTGTAGCTAAAATAAATGCGCAAAATACTGAAGAAACATATCGAGTATATATAACTGAGTGTTTACGTACAATAACGGAAAACACAGCTAAATTTGGCGGTGGCTCGGTTATTAAAAAACATTATTATGATTTCTTGCCGAAAGAACAAAAAGAGGAAGAAACTAAAAATGTTGACGAGATAATATCAAATGTCACGGCCAGAGGAGGATTAAAAATAAAAAAGTAAAAAAGGGGTGAGATGAAAAAATGAATTTATTTGATTTATTTGCTACTTTAAGTTTAGATGCAAATAATTTTTATAGAGGGATACAGCAAGCCGGGGCAAGTGCTAATTCGTTTAGTAATAGTTTAGCAAATGGATTATCAAAAACATTAAATAGTACTGGTAATATGTTAACTAGTATGGGACGAAATATATCGGCGTTTGGTAATGGGTTAACTACTGTTGGTAAAACCGCAAGTATAGTAACAACCAGTTTGGGTGGTTTATTAACAGCGACATTTACTAAAGCGAAGTCATTTATTGAAGTGTATGAGTCGTCAATGGTTGTATTTAGGCAAAAACTCGGTGGTGGCGAAGAAGCAGCAAAAAATATGTACAATGAGCTTGTTCGAATTGCTAAAGGTTCAGCATACGCTCAGGAACATATGATTTCTGCAGGTAAAACTCTAGTTGCTATGGGTCTTGATGCTAATAAAACATCAAAGTATGTACAAGCGGCAACAGACTCGGTTGCAGCGTTTGGTGGAACTGGTGCTGATGTTGAAGAATTAGCCCATAGGTTTGGTAGAATATCACAACAAACAAACTTATATACAATGGACTTAAATGTTTTGGTCGATAAAGGTGTTAGAGCTTGGGACATTTTAGCTACACATTACCATAAGACAACAGATGAAGTAAAAGATATGGCTAGAAAAGGATTATTGCCAGCAAAAGAGGGTCTTGAAGTTTTAACTAGTGCCATGGAAGAAACCAACGAACAGAGCGAAATGTTTCAGTATTCTGTTGCAGGGATGGCTAAAGCACTTAAAAGTGGGACATTGACCGGTGTACTGGATAGTTTAAACACTAGTTTTAGGTCTTTATCACTAAGTTTATTAGATTTAGACCCTAGAGAAAAAACCGGAATTGAAAACATTAAAAAATTAAATAATATGATATCTACTTTTGGCCAAACAATGGAAAAAATCGGTGTTAAATTTTCAAAATTCGGTCAAGATTTAGGCAATTTATTTGACAAAATAGCTAACGCACTTAGTAAATTTAATAATTCGCTAGATAGTATGCCAAAAGCAAAAGCTGATGCTATTGTAAAATTTATCGAGAGTATAGCAATTGCTGGGCCATTATTAATTGCTGCTGGCAAAGGATTTAATATATTTGGCAAAAGTGTAGAAAATGTTGGAAAAGCATATATTGGGTTAAGTAAAGTATTTGATATAAGTAAAATTGTCACCGGATTTAATACATTAAAAAATACTTTTAGTGGTATGACGCCGTATATCAAAAATATGGGTGCTGCGTTTGGTAATTTAGGTAATGTTGTTAAGTCAATGACATTAAGTATACTGCCAGTGTTTGAAAATATGTTTAATGGTATTAAAAATTTCGGCGGTAAAATAATTGGAGTAGTCGGAAATATTTTTTCAGGATTTAAAAGCTTTATGGGTTATGCTGGAGAGATGTTGGGCTATTTTATAGAACCATTTAAAAGTTTAGCAGAAAAGATAGGCAGTTTTTTACAACCGGTCGCTAATGTTATTAGTAATGTTTTTGGTAAAATAGGCAGCGTACTATCTGGTGTGCTATCAGGATTCCAAAGTTTTATCGGTTATGCTGGACAAATGATAGGTTATTTCATAGAGCCATTTAAAAATTTACTTGGTACAGTAGGTGGCTTTTTTACAAACATTTTTGGTAAAATATCAGGATTTTTTCAATCTGTCTGGGGTTTTCTTGGCGGAGCATTTAGTAAAATATCAGAATTCTTTACTCAAGTAGCGTTTGTGGCTGCTAATGCATTTAATAAAATTAAAAGCTTTTTTCAGCCGTTAGTTAGTGCTTTTGGCTCTGTTTTTGGGAGTATTGGTAACCTTTTAAGTGCATATGGTGGTAAATTTATCTCAATTATTATGAAAATTGGCGGCGTAGCACTTAAAGCATTTAATGTAGCATCTATTATTGCAATAGTAATAGCTGGATTGGGTCTTTTACAACAACATTTTGGCGATAAAATAGCCGAAATTTCGAATTTTTTGATTGAACAAGCGCCGACAATGATACAGAATTTCGTTAATGGAATTCTTGAACAATTACCTAGTATTATGGAAGCAGGTATGCAATTATTACAAACTATAGTTGATGTTATCAGTGCAAATTTACCGGTAATACTTGAAGCTGGTATTCAAATTTTACTAACACTAATTAACGGTATAGTACAAGCTTTGCCAACTATAATATCATCAATTGTAAAAATTGTCACAGACATTGTTAATATACTAACTGCTCATATGCCAGAAATAATAAAAGCCGGTATGGATATTTTATCAGCGTTATTAATAGGAATAGCTCAATCTTTACCTGAATTGATACCTGCCGTAGTAGATATGATAATTGTGTTTGTTATGGCGGTGCTTGATAATATTGACCAATTAATAGATGCAGGTATTGCAATGATTATTGGTTTAGTCGACGGTGTAATCGAAGCAACACCTAAACTGATTGATAAAATGCCGGAAATAATCGAAAAGTTAGTTGGTGCAATATCACGTAATTTGCCGAAAATTATAGATGCAGGTATTGAATTAATAGTTAAACTTGTTCAAGGTATCGGTCAATCTTTAGGTAAACTTTGGGAAAAAGCACCTGATATAATGTGGGCTTTAGTTAATGGTATTGGTTCATTAGGATATATGATATGGGATGTTGGTAAAAATATAGTTGAGGGTCTATGGAACGGAATTTCAGGCGCTGTTGGTTGGATAACTGAGAAAGTCAAAGGATTTGCAATGGGAATTTTAGACAGTATAAAATCAGTTCTTGGAATACATTCACCGTCAACAGTATTTGAGAATCAAGTAGGTAAAAATATAGCTCTTGGAATTGGTGCTGGGTTTGACGATGAAATTGACAGTGTCAAAAAAGACATGGTTGATAGTATCGACGATTTAACAAAAATCGGTGCGGTAGATAATATTTCATATAGTGCAAGCTATAACGGAAAAGCCAATGCCGGGTTAGTTAATGGTTTATTGTCGGCAATGCAATTAGACGGCAACGAAACTACAATTAATTTAGTAGTAGACGGAAAAACACTTGCCGAAGTTATGTATAATCCTATGTCTAGATTAATACAGCAAAAGGGGGTAGCGTTAAATGCGTAATATAATAATATCCGACGGTGTCGACACTATAACTTTACTCAATGACTTGGTTTTTGATATTGAGCCACAAGAAGTGTCTACTTCAGCAACAATGGCCAGCGGTAGGTTAGTAAAAGATATTATAGGATATAAAAATAAATTAGTTATCCCCTGCGGTTATTTAAGTTTAGAAAATATAAGTAAACTAAAAAGTATGATAAAAAGTAATAATGGCGTACTTCAAGTAGCTTATCCCGGACCAGACGGAGATAGGGTAGAGTGGTTTATTTTAGAACAGCCAACATATACAACTTTCTCATATGATGATGAGGGAGTAGCCGTCTGGAAAGGAGTAACAATAACCGCAACCGCCGTGGAGGTGGAGCAATGGTAAATGTTAGTGAAACATATAATCCATATACTGCTGTCAGAGATGTAGATGTATTAGTTGATTTTGATGCGGTTAACACTGATGCTGCAGAACATGCTACTTTTACAGCTAATGATTATAATAATATCAGTATTTTTTCTAATTTAACCAACGGCAATAAAGATATAAGTAAATATGCAACATGTGAAGCTGGATTAACTATGCTTGACGGCTCATGGTCTTATTTGCCGACTACAATAACCACTCAAGAGATAGGTTGGTGGAGTGAAAGCATAGCTGATGAAAATGGCGATTTTGCTAATACGCCAACCTTAACGGGTACGTTATCAAGTCAATATGATTGTGTTGGGTTTACAGTATTTTCTGATACAGAGGGGAACGGTATTAAAGAGGCTATTGTTACGGCATATAGCAACAATACTACTGTATACAGCCAAAGATTTTATTCTAATAGTCGAGATATGGTTATAGATTTACCGGCGAATGACTTTGATAAAGTTATTTTGCAAGTTATTAAAGGTACTCCAAACAGAAGAATTAAATTAAATGAATTTAAGTTTGGAATATTAAAACAATGGAACAGAAACTCTATTGTATCAGTTAAAATTGATGAAGCCGGAGATGTAGCCGGTGAAGCACTACCGATAAAAAAAGCAACCGTTGAATTTGATAATTCAACGCATGAGTTTGATATTACTGGGTCAACCAAGAAATATGTAAACACTAGAGCTATGGAAACCGCAACCATAACGTTTTCTGATATTAATTCGGTTAGTAGGCCGTCACAATTATTCGATAACGTTATTGATTTATCAAATTACGCAACGTCGGAAAATTCGTATACAATGCTTAATGGTGAATGGATGTATTTGCCGAATAATAATAGCGGTGATTATCAAGTGGCATATATAAGCAACAGTATATCCGATAATGACGGCGAATTTAGTAGTTCACCGACAATAACGTATACTTGGAGTAATAAGCTTGAAATATCTGGTGTTAGGTTTTTATTTGAAAAAAACAATTATCCAAAAACTATTAATATTTATGCTTATGAAAATAATACGTTAATAGGGAGTACAACTATAACTGATAATACCAATCATGATTTAACTGTTAATTTTGCAACGTATAATTGCGATAAATTAGTACTTGAATTTAATGATATGAATAACGGAAACAGATTTTTAAAAATAGCTGAAATAGAGCTTTTAAGGTATGCTGACAGCTGGTTTAATTATCTTGCTAAAGATTATCCGTTAAGTATAAATTTTGTTATAAACGGCGAAAAAGTGTTTATGGGTAATAAATATTACTTTGAAACTGTTAAGACTAGAAACGGCGGATTGACTGCTGAAATAACAGCACATGATTTTATTTGTCAGTTAGATGACCAAAGGTACACTCATGGCTCAAATACTACTATAAATATCAGGGATTTTATAAATGATATATTTAGCGGTACTGGAATTAATATTAATTATGATTTTGTTGGTTCTCCGACAATAAATAGGACTGTACCTAAAAACGACACAAAACGTAATGCTCTGCAGTTAGGTTCACAAGCGACTTGTCATACTTGCTGGCTAACAAGGAACGACGTGTTTAAAGTTACTAACTTAGATGTTGGGACTACTATACGTGATACGTTTAATAGCAGTAATTTATATAGTATGGATATTTTAAATTTATCTGATTATATAACTCAAGTTAGGCTTGAGGTAAATAATGAATATTTAGAGGAACAACGAGACCCTACTATTTATACAAGTGGTTCAGGTGGCCATTATAGAGAAATAACAAACGATTGTGTTAACTCGTCGCTCGGTCAATCAGTAGCTGACTGGTTACTTGCACAAAAAAAGCGCAGATTATTTTTTGAAATGGAATGTAGAGGCAACCCAGCGCTTGAAATTGGGGATACTATTAGAATAACTGATAAAAATGGCACGTCTTATTTGGCGGTAATTTATGAGCAAAAATTCGAGTATGACGGCGGTTTAAAATCAACAGTTTTGGCGATAGCATAGGGGGGAGATAAAATGAGTAGTGTAATTGATACATTAATTTTTGATAGAAATAATGCAAATTTAGTTTCTGGTGACCCTAAAGGTAAATACGATTATGTTGACTATAATAGGGTCGGCGAAGCTACCAATTATGTTGCAAATAGGCTTGTTAATGGCGGATATGATATAGATATAAATGCAAAAACAGATTGGGCAAATACAGATATTCCTAGAAATACAGCTATGACAACATATCGTGCTAATGTTAAAACGATAATTGATGCGCTGGAATTACCAAATAATTTACCCACAACAAACAACAGTATATTAACGCTTCTTGGTGCTAACCAAATCGAAGAAGCATTATATACAGCGAATAATACTATTGATAGGATAATGATTTGGGACGACGTTGATGATTTAAATGAAACATGGGAAGAACTAGATGCTAAAGAGTTACAATGGGGGTCATATTTCGTAAAATAAATAAAATGGGGGTGATAAATTATGGCGGTTAGTACATTTTCGGCATCTGAAGTAGTAAGTAGAGAAAATGTGAATTCAAGAATTTCTGGAGTGAATCAAGATATAGCTGGTGTTAGTCAAAATATTGTCAGCATAAACTCTAATATTACAGGAATAAACCGTAGTATTTCAAGCATAAACAGCAGTATTTCTTCAATAAATAATAATATTAGCTCTTTACAAACAAAAATTAATAATGCTCGTGCCGGAACGTCACTTTATAATAATGGAAGTGGTAGTAATGGGTCTATAACATTATCTCAGAGTGTTGCAAATTTCAGTTATATTGAAATTTATACCGATAGCGGTCGTTGTCATAAGTTCCTTTCGCCTAATAACACATCAAAAAAGATATCATATGTAAATAATGACGGAAACGCCATAACGTGGATATCTAAAACTATTTCTTTCAGTGGCAAGTCTATATCTGTTACTAAACATGTTTCAGGATTTGCAACGAACCAACAAACTATAGTATATACCGATAAATCATCACCAATATATAAAGTCATCGGTTATAAAAATAATATTTAATATAAGGGGGAATATTATGGCAATATCTGAATTTGTATCAACCGAGCTTGTCTCTAGGGCAAATATTAATAACCGTATTACACAGGCTAATTTATGTTTTCCGGTATCATTATATAATAATGCAAGTGGTACAAGTGGTACAGTGCCGTTGTCAGACAGTGCTGCTAATTATAATTATCTTGAAATATATTTTAAAGATAATGACGATATTTATAATTCGATTAAAGCGTATAATTCTAATGGTAAAAAACTTTCATTAATTACAATTGCAACAGCGTCGACCGCTACAAGAGGCTGGATAAAAAATGCATCAGTATCAGTTAGCGGTAGCACTATTACATTTGAAGCCGAAAAAGGGCAACTAACAATTATAAATAATGGCAATTCGACAATAGGCAATGGTGACTATATATTAATTTGCAGTGTAATAGGATATAAATATTAAAATTTAATTAGGAGGAAAAATTAATTATGGCAATTATAAAAGAAATAATCTTAGAAAACGGAGTGGTAATAAATTATCACAGGGTGGTGAGTGTAAATAATATCACTAATATATCAAGCATAATAGAAGTTGCTGGATATACCAGTAAAGCAAAAAGAGAAGAGGAAAAGCAAAAAATACAGTCCGGTGAAGAAATGAACGTATTTATTGATACAACATTCGTAAGTGTACCGTATAACTCAACGTTAAATGTAAAATCAGCATACGATTATATTAAATCACTAGACAAATATCAGGGTTGTACTGATGACTAATATAAAAGGAGGAAAATAAAATGAGAGCTTTAGAAACATATCATCACAATTTTACTGAGGCTGGAACTTATACTTTTGATTTAGCAAATAATAAACCGTCACAATTATTAGTAAAAAATTTAACTGATGACAATATTTTAATATCTTACGGCAATACAATAGATACTGCACACGATTCTTACGTATATATGGCTAAAAATACCGCTGAAGTGCTTGATTATAAAGTTATTGATACAAGTGCAGGGGTTAAAGTAACAGTTCAAGCTGAAGGAACAGGAATAGTTGAACTTAGGATTTTAGATTATTAAAAAGGGGGTTAAATAATGAAAAAAAAATATAATACCCAACCTATATTTCAAAATTTAGATAATAGTAGTGGCGGCGCTGATGTTTCAGGCGTCACCGCTACTGCCGAAGATGTCGACGAAGGCAAGGTTTTTGTTAATTCGTCAGGCACTGAAGTTACTGGTATTAGCACATATAAATCAGATTATACTACTTTAAATACTTTGGTTGGAAATACAACAGCAACGGCGGCAGATGTAGATTTAGGAAAATATTTTGTTAAATCCGACGGCACTCAAGGTACTGGTAGTTCTACCTATAAATCAGATTATACAGCGTTAAACACTCTTGTTGGTCAAACCACAGCAACAGCAAGTGACGTAGCTCAAGGAAAATTATTTGTTGCCTCTGACGGCACACAAACCACAGGAACAGCAAGTGCTGGTGGCAGTGATGCGGATTTTATTAAAATGGTAGAAAGACCCGTAAACGCTACTATTACAGTCCCTAGTGGCGTTACTAAAATTGGACAACATGTATTTCAGGACTGGCGGGATTTACAAAATATTACTTTGCCAAACAGTATTACAATTATCGATGGGCATGCGTTTTATAATTGTACAAATTTAGCGTTAACGTCTTTACCAAGTGGATTAACTGCTATTGGTAATTATGCGTTTTATAGTTGCACAAGTCTAGCATTAACAGCACTGCCGAGTAGTCTTACTAGTATTGGTAATAGTGCATTTAATGGTTGTACAAATTTAGCATTAACAGCACTGCCGAGTAGTCTTACTAGTATTGGTAATAATGCATTCGTTAGTTGCGCAAGTCTAGCATTAACAGCACTCCCTAGTGGCCTTACTAGTATTGGTGAAAGTGCATTTCAAAATTGCACAAGTTTAGCATTAACAGCACTCCCTAGCAGTGTTACTACTAGTATTGGTCAGTATACATTTTATGGTTGTACAGGATTAACGACAATGTCACTAGCAGATTTACCTAGCAGTGTTACTAGTATTGGTAGTAATGCATTTAATGGTTGTACAAATTTAACTTCCGTATCACTGCCTAGTACTATAACTAACATTAGTGAAAGAGCATTCTATAACTGTGAAAATTTGGAGCAAATTAATTTGCCTAATGGATTAACTACTATTGGCAGAAGTTCTTTTGACCATTGTTATAAACTGAATTTATCCTCACTTCCTAATAGTATTACTACTATTGGACAAGGTGCGTTTGGCGGAACTTTAATATCATTAACAGCGCTGCCGAGTAGTCTTACTACTATAAATACAAGTGCATTTTTTGGTTGTACAAACTTAGCAATAACGGATTTTCCAAGCGGGTTAACTTCTATTGGACAAGAAATTTTTTCTGGTTGTACAGGATTAACAAATTTGACTTTCCATAGTGGTATAACTTCAATAGGTTACATTGCATTTAATCATTGCACAGGACTAACAACAGTAACATTTGAGGGTAAACCTAATAGTATTCATAACAATGCATTTATTAGTTGCACAAACCTAACAACAATAAACTGCCCATGGTCATCAGGTGCAGTATCTGGTGCGCCGTGGGGTGCTACTAATGCCACAATCGTATATGATTATGTGCCGCCAACAACTTAACCCTTTTAGGGCTTTTAGGGATGTTTTTTGTAGGGTTTAAAATCATTTTTATTATAAATAAGTGCAATAAATACCATAAAAAACATATAAAAAGGTGCAATAAATATATATAGAAAAGGAGAATTTAAAAATGCAAAAATTAACAATGTATAGATTAATAGCAGATGAAAATAAATTAATTACTGACGGAACAGTGACTGGAAAAGTTATTGATGTTGCTCCGAATCGTAATCCGGATGATTTTTATGAAATTGATGAACCAGAAGAAGAGCCAAATAGGGAAGAGGAGGAATAATATATATGGCAGAAAATAAAAAAACAGATAATGAACCAGTTGTAAAAGATGCCGTTACGCAAAATGAATTAGTTATAAAATTTTCAGAATTTATTGGTAAAGATACGTTTTCAAGTTTGGCATCATGTGCCACAATAGTAGGGTTACTGGTGCAATTCTTTAAAGGTTTTTCGGAAATACCACCACTTGGCCTAAGCATTATTTTTAGTATAGTAATCAGTGGTTTAAAACTTATTTTATCCGGTGACTATCGTCGTGAAAATTTAATTTTGGCTATACTTAATGTCGTGCCAATAGCACTGACGGCATCTGGCGGATATGATTTTGTAAATAAAATAGCTACCGCTTGATTTTAATAAATTTGATATGATACAATAAAAGAGCCGTATTATATTATCGCTTGGTCAACCCTTTTTTGTGTTTAGGGTTGACTTTCTTTTTTTGTTCTGATAATATAAGATAGTGCAATGTGTATGAACTGCCAATGATGATTGTTTGTATAAGATTGTACAGTGTTCGTTATTATAGTCATAAGTCAACTTCTGAGATAGGGATAGAGGTTGACTTTTGTTTTTATAAGAGTTATAATGAAATTGTAAGTTGTTATTGGGCTCCTCAGATTTTCTGGGGAGTTTTTATTTCTTGTTTTTTTATATTGTTTTTTTTATAATTGAATAGTATAATCTAGTTGTATTGATTTAATAAAAGTCTACGTATAAAGCATCCTTAAGTTTTAAATAGAAAACGTTTTATTACACACAATTCAAGATTTCTTATTTTTTATCTCTAACAAATAAATAACTTTTTAACTTTTATTTTGTTATTAAATCAATGCAACTAAACTACCTGTGAGTTATACAAAATGTTTATTTTGTATAACTCGTTTTTTTTAAACTTTGTAGGACTTATGTGGCCTGCAGAGTTTTTTTGATTTTTAGTAGGTAGCATTTTGCACAATGAAAAAACGTAAGGAAAAAGGTTACAAAAAAATGTTATAATAAATATATAAATATTATTTGTCTGACCTGGATAAAATATAGCATGTTTTACAATTTAGTAAACTCCGAGTTAAAACTAAATTTATATACCAAAAATTACTGTATAGGGGGGCAAAAAATGGGTGAAATTTTACTATTTTTAATTATTTTTGGTTTTGACAAATTTATTCATTTTAACACACTACAATTAATTCTTATTTGGGGGTGGTATTGTATCGCATGTATAGTTTACCAATTTAGGATTAAAAAAATATTTGGAGGTAAAAAAAATGAGCACTAAAGGAATTGACGTATCAAAATGGCAAGGAGATATTGACTGGCAAAAGGTAAAAAATTCAGGTATTGATTTTGCAATTATTCGTGAGGGATATGGCAGAAAAGACCCGAACCAAGTTGATAAAAAGTTTTTACAAAATTACGAAAATGCAAAAAATGCTGGTATTCATCTCGGTTGCTATCATTATAGCTATGCAGACTCAGTTGACGACGCAAAAAGGGAAGCTGAATTCTGTATTGAAAACATAAACGGTAAACAATTTGAATATCCTATTTGTTTTGATATCGAGGATAAAGAACAATTAAAACTTACGACAAGGCAACGCACTGATATTATAAAGACATTTTGTGAAGAATTAGAAAATGCTGGATATTATGCTATGCTCTACTGTAATTTAAATTGGTTAAATAATTATTTATATAGTGAGGAATTAATCCCGAGATTTGATTTATGGTTAGCACAATGGGGTATTGACTCTCCCTCTGTTTCTTGCGGTATTTGGCAATATACAAGTTCAGGAGCAGTTGACGGTATAAATGGAAATGTTGATATGGATATTGCAAATAAAGATTATCCTACATTAATGAGAATTATAGGATGCAATGGTTTTAATTCTACTTCTGGCGGCGAATATAAAGGAGAACCAGAACAGCAAAACAATTATAGTAATGTCCCTGAAGTCTATAAAGTACAGAAAGGTGATACTTTAAGCGGTATTTGTAATAGATATGGATTAAATATGTATGATGTGGCAAAACTAAATAATATTAGCAATGTTAATGTTATCTATGCCGGTGAACTATTGAAATTAAAATGTCCCGGAAATAGTAATTCGTCGGACTCGATATATTATACAATCCAAAAGGGTGATACATTAACGTCAATAGCTAGAAAATACAACACAACAGTCAGTAAATTAGCTTATGACAATAACATTAAAAATGTAAACAAAATATATGCTGGGCAAAAACTGGTTATAAAGTAGGTGATTAAATGGAAAAACGAGGTATTAGAGTTGTAATGTATGTTGCAGCAATAGTTTTATTTATTATATTAGTTTTTGCAGCTGGAGTAATAACTAGAGCCACACGTGGTTCTGGTTTTAATCAAACTATTTTGATTGTAAAAAGTGAACTTGAAACAGCTGAAAAACTATTAATTGAAAAAGATAGAGAGTTATTTGAAACATATAAAAATAACCCTTTTTCTGAAAATGGGCACGAAGCTGAAAAACTACTCCGTGAAAGATATCCTATGGAATATGGGCGTTACGTTGAGGCAAAAGGATATTTAGATGATTTATATTATACTAAATTTATGGTAGTAACAAATAGTTTAAGTAAAGGAGACAAATAATGAAACTACAAAAAATAAAATTATCTGAAATTAAGCCGTATGAAAGAAACGCTAGAAAAAACGATGAAGCGGTTGAATATGTAATTAAAAGCATTAAACAATGTGAATATATAGCTCCGATTATACTAGACGAAAACAACGTTATTTTGGCTGGGCATACTAGATACAAAGCATTAAAAAAACTCGGATATAATGAAGCAGAATGCGTTATAAAAGAGGGCTTGACGGAAGAGCAAAAGAAAAAATACAGACTATTAGACAACAAAACTGCAGAATTTGCAGAGTGGGATTTTGATTTATTGAAAAACGAGCTTGACGGCCTTGATTTTGAAGATTTAGATATTGATTGGGGTATTGATGATTTTACAGAAGATTTTGAGGATGAAAATAATGACAGCAAATATACAGATGTTATTAATATACCTCAATATACTCCAACAGGTGAAAAACCTGATATATCAGAATTAATTGACAGAAGTAAAACTAATGAATTAATACAAGAAATAAGCAAATCTAATATACAGCAAGATGTTAAAAACTTTTTAATTGCGGCTGCTTATAGACATTATGTATTTAATTACAGTAAAATAGCCGAATACTATGCACACGCAGATAAAGATGTCCAAGAATTAATGGAAAAATCAGCACTGGTAATAATTGATTTAAATGACGCTATAAAAAACGGATTTACTCGGTTAAAACAAGAACTTGCTGAGATTGAGGCGGAAGATAGAAATGATTGATAATACAGCGGTGTTTATTTTATCACATCAAAGGGCAAATAAAATAACAACTAATATGGTATTACGAAAATGCGGCTATACGGGGAAAATATATATTTTAATTGATGATACAGATACTCAATTAAATGATTATAAAGAAATATTTGGAGAAGATTGTATTGTATTTAACAAAATGGAGCAATTAAAGACAACGGATAGTTGTGACAATTTTGGTAATTTAAAAACTCCGCTGTATGCTCGAAATTATTGTTTTGAATTAGCTAAAAAATTAAATTTAGATTATTTTATAATGGCTGATGATGATATTACTGATTTAAAATATGCTTATGTAAATAACGAGGGAGATTTTATTAGGAGCAAAATAACTAATATTGACAGGGTTATTAATTCATTAGTGACATTTATAGATGCAAGCAGTAATATTTCAAGCTGTTCATTTGCTTTTAGCGGAGAATACTTTGGCGGTAAAAATGGTAAATACCGTGAGGGATTAGGGCGTACTATACAACAATTTATTTTATTTAAGGCAGATTCGCCGGCGAGATTTTTAAGCTCAAAAAATGAGGATTTAAATATTTCCATAGCTAATTTTGATAAGCTTTTTTTTGAGGTTTTTGATTTATGTGTTGTTAGCCCTCAAAGGATGACAAACGAAGGTGGTATTAGTTATAGTAGTATGTATGAAAATAATATGTACACATTAATGCTTATGCCTTCTGCGATTAAATTATTTACTACAGGCAAAATGCGTAAACAAAATAATAATATTTATCCCAAAATATTAAGTGGGAGGTATAAAAAATGAGAGATGATTTCGCTGTCTTTATATTAAGTCATGGAAGAGCAAATAATATTGTAACTATATCAACATTACGAAAATGTGGCTATACTGGAAAAATATATATTATTATAGATAATTTAGATGAGCAGATTAATATATATAAAAAGAAATATGGAAATAGTGTAATAATTTTTAATAAAGAGGAAGAGTCAAAAAAATCAGATACATTTGATAATGAACAAGATTTACGTATAGTATTATATGCCCGAAATATTTGCCATGAAATGGCTAGTAAATTGGGTTTAACATATTTCCTTGAATTAGATGATGATTATACTACATTTCAATTTAGATATGCTGAAGGAACAACATTAAAAGCGATTAATTGTAAACAATTAGATAAAGTGTTTAATGCATTTATTGATTTTTTAGATGCTTCTGGAGCTGTTACAGTAGCTATGGCTCAGGGTGGTGACTATCTTGGGGGTATAAACTCTGCTGTATGGCGTAAAAAACTTACTAGAAAAGCGATGAACTCGTTTTTTTGTAGAACAGATAAACCATTTAAATTTTTAGGTAAAATAAATGAAGATGTTAATGCATACGTAACCTTAGGTTCACAAGGTAAGTTGTTTTTTACAGTCGGTAAAGTAGAGCTTGAACAAGGTACTACACAAAAAAATGAGCACGGTCTAACAGATGTATATTTAAAATATGGTACCTACGTTAAATCATTTTATTCTGTTATGTGTATGCCATCGGCAGTTAAAATATCAACTATGGGAGCAACCGACCGAAGAATTCACCATAATATACAATGGGAAAATACTGTACCTAAAATTATTAGTAGTACGTATAAAAAATAAAAACTAATAGCCTAATTTTAAAATTAGGCTATTTTTATGCAAAAACACTAATTTTTTTATAAAAAACTATTTACAAATCGTTAAAATTGTGTTATAATATAAATATAAAGAAATAATAATGAAAGGAGTAAATTTAATGAGAACCATAAATTATGGAATTACAATTTATAAGTTTGAAGAACTAATTTGGGATATACAAGTTAAATTAATAGATGAAAAATTCCCCGAATTAAAAGACAAAGAATATATAGAACCATTATATTATGAAAAAATTAAAAGACACTATAATGGAGTTGAATTTTACGCTGACGGAACAGTATATGAAGAAATTTAAAAAAAAGGAGTGTGAACTATGTACAATGACTGCTATGACCAGTGGTTATTTGATCAATTAAGAAATCACGAAAATAAAAATAAAGTAATAGTAGAATGTGCTGAGTGCCGAGGAGATTTACACGAAAACGAAGATTGTTATTATATATCCGGTGAATATTATTGTGAAGAATGTATCCGTGGTGCAAGGGTTACACTAGACGAAGAGGATTTTAAGTTTTAGGTGATAAATATGGAAAGGATATATTGCCCCACATGTGATGATTTATTTTATCCAACAATTACCGGATATGGCGAAATTAACACAATATGCCCTATTTGCGGCGAAGATACACAAAACCCTACTATTACAGAGGTGTGAAAGGAGCTAGGACAGTGAAAAAAATAAGCGAATTGATAGTTGTCAAGCAGTTACCCATAATTGAACAAATGCTTGACAAAATGAGCACAGAAATTGACAACAAAATTGACACCGCTTTACAATTGGTGGCTGACAAGCCGGACAAAATGTTGTCCGAAACAAAGAAAATAAGAGCAGCACTGAATAAAGATTTATCTGAGTTAGAAACGGCAAGAAAAAACGTAAAAACTGAAATAATGCAACCTTATTTAGATTTTGAAAAGATATATAAAGAAAAAATCAGTGACAAGTATAAAAATGCCGATAAAATTTTAAAAAATAGAATTGACAAAGCGGAAAATAATATAAAATCTGATAGGGCTATAAAATTAAAACAATATTTTGAGGAATATTGTAAAGCAGAAAATGTAACAGATATTAAATTTGAAGATATGCCGTTAAAAATAAATATATCCGGAAGTGACAAAAGTTACCGAGAAAAAATTAAAAGCTGGATTGACAAAATCAAGCAAGATTTAGCGGTTATAAATACGTCTAAAGATGAACAAACAAGAGTAGAAATATTAATTGATTATAAAAGAGATTTTGACGTAAACAGAGCAATACTAGACCATGATAAAAAACTCCGAGAGATAGCAAAATTAAAAGAAGCAGAAACCACACCAATTGATGAAAACGACATAACCGCTCCAGAAGTAACCGAAGATAATATAATATATGAAATGTCGTTTACAGTTCGTGGCACTAAAACACAGTTAAAAGAATTAAAACAATATTTAATTGAAAATAAATTAATATAAATAAAAAAAGTTTCATCGCTGCTAGACGCAGTGATGAACCCAAACAAATTAATTATATCAGATAAGACCAAAAGAATCAAATTAAAAATTTAGGTGTTTACATTTGTATTACAATGTAATATAATAATATTATAGGGGGTGATAATATGGCGACAGTATCGTTTCGGCTATCCGAGAGGGAGCATAAATACGCTGAACAGCTTGCGAAATTTCAAGGTGTTAAGTTGTCGGACTACTTTAGGAATATAATCCATGAGCAAGCCGAAGATTTTGAGGATTTAAATGCAATAAAAGAGCTTGAAAAAGACATGGTGGCACATCCTGAAAATTATAAAAAAACATATACATTAAAAGAAGTAGCCGAGGAGCTGGGATTTTGAAATACCAAGTTGTTATAAGTACAAAAGCCAAAAAAGAGTTATTAAAAATCGATAGAACACAAGCAAAAATGATACTTGATTGGTTAAACAAAAAATTAAATGGTTGTAGCGACCCATATTTTAGCGGAAAAGCATTAAAAGGTGATAAAAAAGGTTTTTGGCGGTACAGATTGGGTCGTTACAGATTAATTGCCGATATTGACAATGATAAAGTAATAATTAATATTGTCAAAATCGGGCATCGCCAAGGAGTATATTAAGAAAAAAGAAAAGTTAATGATAGATGAAAGGTAAATAAAAAATGGCAGATAATCAAATAACGGTAAAATACAATATAGGAGATGAAGAAATAAAACTGACACCTAATATTGTAAAGGAGTATATAGTTGGAAATAAAGATGCAAATATTACAATGCAGGAATTTAAAATGTTTACGTCGCTTTGTAAGGCTAGAAAACTTAATCCGTTTTTACGGGAAGTGTATTGTATAAAATACGGAAATAGTCCTGCGACAATTGTTGTAGGTAAAGATGCAATATTAAAACGTGCTACTTTACACCCTCAATTTGACGGATTTAAAAGCGGAGTAATAGTTAGAACCGCAGAGGGAGAAATAGTAAA
>JAFXZT010000108.1 GCA_017541145.1 Bacteroidales bacterium
AACCGGCTGTCCGAAATAATTTGTATCTTTGCCCATGATAATTTTATTTATTAGCGAACACAAATTATCAAAAAAAAGAGGAAGTCTCAATGGCTTCCTCAATTTTTTTTTCGATTTTTTTGTTTTTTCGGACACTAATAAAAAATAATATTATTGGTTTTTCCAAATAAAAAAGCGAGAAAATTATAAAATAATTTTCCCGCCATCAAAAAATAATTGTAAGGTGTGAGTGAAAATCTTTATTCGACACTTATTTTGTAAACTAGCTGAGCTGTATTTACTTGATTGCCGCTTCTGTCAAAGTAGCTGACATTAATTATCAAGTTTTCGCCGTTTACTGCGTCTACATAATTTGGATCAATTGCAATTTTTACTTTGCCTTTTCCAAACTCTTCAATATTTTTCTGCAATGACATCGCGCTTACGCCCGTCGGTAGAATAAAACCTGTAATCTTCATTGTATGATTTTTATCATTATCGATTGTCAAGGTTCTTTCTACGATATTTTTGTCAAGTTTGCCGAAATCGATGACTCCAAGCACATTAGCCGATGTTAATGATACTTTTCTTGTGTAGCCGAAGAGCTGTGCTTCTTCTTCTTCGCTTTGTGCCATGCAATTGAAACTCATTAATACAATGGCACATACAAGTGTTAAAATCTTTTTCATTTTTGTTCCCTTTTTTAAGTTAATTACAATAGTAAGATTGGTAATTTTTATTATTCCACAAATTTTTTTATTTTTTTACTATAATTTTATCTTTATAACGCAAAAATTTAATTTCTTTGTATCCCAAAAATGGATTTTTTGTGAAAATAAGCACTAAAATAAAAAGAGTTTTTATTTCCGTAACAGCCGCTTTGGTGCTGCTACCTTTTGTTCTATTGTTGTCTTTCAACATTGGACCTTTTAATTCTTTTATTTTATCTACGGTTTCCGGTATTTTCTCTTCAAAATTCAATACAGAAATCCGAATTGATAATCTTTTTATCAATCCTTTTACCAGAAGTGTTACAGTTCATAAATTTTTTGTGCGTGATCTTCAGCGTGACACTTTATTATATGTACAGTATCTTCATGTTAATCTTGATGATTTTAATATAGGTGACAAATCGTTTTATTTTGCCGATGTCAGAATGAACAATGCCACTGTTAAACTGAAAACCGATTCTTCGGGTAATTTCAATTTCGATTTTTTGTTAACATCGGATACTTCTGAAGTAAAAACCGAAGATACAACTGCTGTAAAATTCAATATTTCAGTAAGTTCCATAAATTTCAAGAATCTTAATTTTTGTTACGTTTCCGGTCCTGACACTTTGGAACCTTACGCAATGAATTTTGATAATCTTGATTTACGGAATATTAATTTAGCTGCCAAAAATTTTTCAATCAACGACAGTTTACAAATTAAACTTGATTTAAATTCGCTTTCCGCACAAGAGAAATGTGGACTTAAATTGAAAAAACTTTCGGCTGACGTTGACGTTTCACCAAAAGGAATTTTACTTGACAGTTTGTTGTTGACAACGGACATTACCAATTTGAATTCGCCGAAGTTGCATTTTGTTTACAACGGCTTTGATGATTTTTCTTATTTTCTGGATTCAGTTCGGTTAAATGCCGTGATTTCAGACAGTTCTAAGCTGGGACTCAATGATATAGGACATTTTGTGCCGGATATTTACGGTTATGGAATTTCGCCGCGCATTTCCGCGGTTGTAAATGGTCCGATTAGCAATTTTTGTATCCGAAAACTTGAAGTTGACTATGGTGATTCTACAAAGTTACGAACTTCGGCATATTTGAAAGGTTTGCCGGATATGAACAAATTTTATTATCGTGTTGACACTCTGCTTTTTAGGACTACCTCGTTGGATGTTATGACTTTGCATGATCCTCAAAACGATTCGATTCCGCTTTTGGATTTACCTGAATTTTTGGATGATTTCGGTTTAATAAAACTTTATGCAAGTTCTCGTGGCAGCCTTAAATCGTTGACAGCCAATGCAAAACTTAATTCAAAACTGGGTGACGTTTTTGCAAATGTTCGTTTGACTTCCAATTCCAAATCCAGAGATGTGGTTGGTCGTATTGATGCCGGAAATCTTGATTTAGGAGCAATTTCCGGTGACCATCAAACGCTTGGAAAACTGAGTGCAAATTTGGATTCAATTTCTGTTAAAATATTCAATGACAGTCATGTAGCTGGTGTTGCGCATGGTAGAGTAGATTCCGTGGGCTTGCTTGGATATTATTATCACAATATAAAACTTGACGGTGATTTTACGGATTCATATTTCAACGGCGGCGTTTCTATCAAAGATCCGGGTTTGGACGTTGATTTTGCCGGAACTGTTGATATTTCTGATAAAATGGCTTTTGATTTTGCATTGGATGTCAACAATGCTGACTTAAAAAAAGTTAACATCCTGACAGATTCTATTGATAAGTTAAAACTCTCATTGATAGCTAATTTCACCGGAAATTCGGTTGACAATTTCAACGGATATGTAAAACTTTCCGAGCCGTTGCTTTTTCAGCGTGACAACGATACTTTGATTATGAAGGATTTTAATTTAAAATCTTTTATTGACAATTATACGAATAATTTTGCAAATCGTAAATATATTATTAATTCAAGTTTCTTTGACGCTCAACTTCTTGGCAGGATTCGTACAGAACAGATGCAAATGATTGCTAATCATTTGGCTTTCATGATTTTCCCGACGTTGGATTACGAGCGCGAAGTTCCTTTGAAACTTAATCGGCGTCGTAGGGTTCGATATAGTTTTGATGATCCTGAGTTCGCTCAAAAATATGACAGTAAATTTAGTTTTAGTATCGATTTAAATGATTCTAAGCCACTTACAGATTTTTTTGTACCGGAATTAACTCTTAGTCCTGATACAAAAATTGTTTTTGATTCCGATGTCAGAAAAGGAATTTCGGTGGTCCGTATGACTTCTGATTTAATTACTTACAACGATTATTCCGCTGAAAATCTGTTGCTTACTGGTTCAGCAAAACATGATACATTGGATATTGATTTGGATATTGCGAAAGTTACGCTTTTGGATGAAGAATTGTTGAAACCGCATTTCCTTTTTGAGGCGCGTCACGATTCCGCTGATTGGGGTTTCAAATGGACTGATTCTGAATCTGAAGGCGGAAATATCAACGGTAATTTATTTATTGTAAAAAATCCTGTTCCAAATACTTTCCCGCTTATCGAATTGGGTTTCAATAATTCTAATTTCCATTTTATGCAATCGGAATGGAAAATTTCTCCGTCAACAATTGTCATGGATTCTACTTCGTTTGACGTTAAGAATTTCAGTCTTTCGTTGTCGCAAAATGAGGAAACAAAACAGGATTACGATTTTTCAATTAATGGTAAAATCAGCGAAGATCCTACAGATAAGTTAGTTGTAACGATTTCCGATTTTGACATTAGTATTTTGGAAAAATTTGTGCCGGATCTTACTTTTAGTGGTACAATCAATGGAAAATATTCTGTATCACAAGTTTACGCTTTTCATCATGACAAATTCCCGCTTATTGAGGCTCATACCGAATCCAAAAAGTTGAATATCAATGGTATAGCTTTGAAAAATTTGCTTTCGGATATTAAACTCGATAATGGCGATTCGGTTGTGAATATCAGTTTGTTTACAAGTAACAAAATTACTGATACGTTGAAAACTATCTCAGCGTTAGGAACTTACGATATAAAATCCGATTATGTTGATTTGGCTTTTGATCTCAATGATTTGCAGTTGAATTATTTCAAAAAATTCTTTGAAAATTATCTTCAGACTTCAAAATATTCCATGCTTTCCGGACGTGCGAGAATGATTGGAAAAATTGATAACCCGTTGATTAATGCGGCGTTAACGCTTCACGGCGGCTATTTTAAGATTCCGTATCTCGGCACTCAGTACGATTTGAACGATTCCATGGCGATAACGCTTGATAATAAGATGATTAAGCTTGAAAAAACTAAATTTTACAGCGGTCGTGGAACCGGTGTTGCATATTTGGAAGGCGTTCTTACGCATCGAAATTTTGAAAATTTCAATATGGATGTTAATCTTTTGTGTAAAAATTTCATGGTTTTGAATGCAAAAGAAACTGATTCTTCGGCTTTTTGGGGAAAAGCTTTTACTTCCGGTAATATAAAAATTACCGGTGACCCAACCCGAATGATTAATATTGATGCGAGAGTTCAAACCGATAAAAATACTCAGGTCTTTTTGCCACTTTATTTGGCGAGTGAGGTTAGTACGGATTGGGATTTTATTACGTTTAAAAATCCGAACCAAGTTACTGAAATTCACCGACAAAAGGCAGATTTGTCGGATATTCGTATGAATTTCAATTTGCAAGTAACGCCTGATGCCGAAGTTCAGGTAATTTTGGATGAAACTACCGGTAACATCCTGAAAGCCAGTGCAAGCGGACATCTTCGCCTTGACGTTTCGGGTAGCGGAGATTTCAATATGTATGGTACACTTGATATTGTAAAAGGTGATTATCTTTTTACAATGCCTTCGATGTTTAGTAAAAAATTTGAAATTGTACAAGGCGGTTTTTTGCGTTGGAATGGTGATCCGATGGATGCAATTGTCGATCTTTCAGCATCTTACAGGTTGAGAAAAGTTAATCTTTACAACTTGATGGTTGACGAGCAATATCGTGACAAAAAAGTTCCGGTCCGTTGTATGTTGAACATGAAAGGTGACCTTATGAAACCGAAAGTTTCGTTTGGCGTGAAGGTGGAAGAAAATTCGGATGTCGTTCAGGGGCAGCTTGATAACCTTGATGAAGGTAATATCAACAAACAAGCGATGTCGTTACTTTTATTAAATCAGTTTCAGCCTTTGCCGGGTTTGAGAAGTGCGGAAAATTCTTTGTTTTCGGATATTAATCCCGGTGAATTGGTTTCAAATCAGTTAAATCACTGGCTTTCTGATATTTCCGATAAAGTAAATGTCGGTGTCAACTATCAGATGGGCGACGCATCTACAAGCAACGAGTTTGATTTGGCGGTTTCTACGCAGCTTTTGGACGATCGTGTTACGGTTTCTACAAATCTTGGAGTCGGCGGAACTTCTGTAAATTCTCCGTCGCGTACCAATAGTGTGGTAGGAGAGGTGGAGGTGGATGTCAACCTCAATAAAACCGGAAATATTCAACTTCGTGTTTACAACAAAGCCAACGATGACGAACTTGAGGAAGCTCCTTATGTTCAGGGAGTTGGTGTGATTTTTAAACGTGAATTCAATCATATAAATCTCTTTAAACGTAAACGTCGTAAAAATCCGGCTGAGTAATTTTTTTACATTTTCGTTGTTAAAAAATCAAAAAAATCAGGAAATAAATTTTAATCTGTCTGAAAAAATTGTTTACTTTGTGAATTCCTTATATTATAACACTTATAAATTTTTTAACAACAGATGAAATTACAATTTTTAACAGGAGCTTTGGCTTTAGCAACCTCATTGTCCGTTAGTGCTCAGAATCAGCATGTTATGGACATCAACACATTCAAAGCTGGTGCACCCGTACAGTCAACGATGTACGGAATTTTCTTTGAAGACATCAATTATGCAGCGGACGGCGGACTTTATGCAGAAAAAATTAAAAACCGTTCATTTGAATTTCCGCAGAGCCTTATGGGCTGGAGAACTTTTGGAAATGTAGAAGTAAAAGACGATGGTCCTTTCGAGAATTGTCCTCATTATGTGAGACTTAGCTATGCTGGACATCCTCACAAACATACCGGTATCGAAAACGAAGGTTTCTTTGGAATCGGTATCAAAGAGGGTGATGAATACAGATTTTCTGTTTGGGCGCGTTGTCCTCAAGGTGGAAAATCTACAATTATTGTACAAGTTGTAGATAATTCTTCACAAGGCGAAACTCAAGAACAAGCTTCTTGCAAAGTTGATATTGAAGGTTCTGAATGGAAAAAATATACTGCTACTTTCAAAGGTATAGTTACAAATCCGAAAGCTTCTTTGAGAATCTTTTTACGTCCAAATGGTCAAGGCAATCCAATCGTAACTACTGATTTAGAGCATGTTTCATTATTCCCTGTTGATACTTGGAAAGGTAGAGAAAATGGTATGCGCAAGGATTTGGCACAAGCACTTTATGATATGCATCCTGGTGTTTTCCGTTTTCCGGGCGGTTGTATCGTGGAAGGTACTGATTTAGAGAGCCGTTACCAGTGGAAAAATTCAGTTGGTCCGGTTGAAAATCGTAAACTTAACGAAAACCGTTGGCATTACACATTTGATTTCAGATTTTTCCCTGATTATTATCAATCATACGGTTTAGGTTTCTTTGAATATTTCCAACTTTGTGAAGATTTTGGTTGTGATGCTTTACCTGTAATTTCTTGCGGTTTGGCATGTCAATTCCAGAATGAAAACAAACAATGGGGTAAACCTGATATGGAAGCTCATTGTCCTGTAGATAAATTGCAGCCATTCATAGATGATGCACTCGATTTGATTGAATTTGCAAACGGTGACAAGTCAACAAAATGGGGTAAAGTTCGTGCAGATATGGGACATCCGGAACCTTTCAATCTCAAGTTTTTGGCAGTCGGCAACGAACAGTGGGAAACTGCTGACAATCCTATTTTTACTGAACGTTTGAAAAAATTCTCTGATGCAATTCGTGCTAAGTATCCGAATATCAAGTTGATTGGTACTACCGGACCTGATTCTGAGGGTGAAAAATTCGATCTTCTTCAGCCAAAAATGAAAACTCTTGGCGTTGATTTGTATGATGAACATTTTTATCGTCCTGAAACATGGTTTTTGGCAGAAGGTAACCGTTACGACAAGTACGATCGCAAAGGTCCGAAAGTTTTTGCCGGTGAATATGCTTGTCACGGTAAAGGAAAAAAATGGAATCATTTTGAAGCGTCTTTGCTCGAAGCTGCGTTTATGACCGGTATTGAGCGCAATGCCGACATCGTTCACATGGCAACATACGCTCCGTTGTTTGCTCATATCGACGGTTGGCAGTGGAGACCGGATGCAATTTGGTTCGATAATTTAAGATCTTTTAAATCAGTATCTTACTATGTTCAGCAGATTTACGCGATGAACAAAGGTACAAATGTTTTGTCGTTGACTATGAATAAGAAACCGGTTGCCGGCAATCCTGATCAAGACGGTTTGTTCGCGAGTGCTGTAGTTGACACAAAGGAAAATTTGGTTATAGTAAAAATCGCAAATACAAGCGATAAAGATCAAGATATCAAATTGAATCTCAATGGTTTGAAAGGTAATCACTCAGTGGAAACAATTACATTGTCTTCTTCTGATATGGATGCTGAAAATACTCTTGATAATCCTACTAAAATTGTTCCTCAGAAAGGCTCTGCAAAAGCTGATGGTGTTAAAGTTTCTGTTCTTACAGACAAACTTCCGGCCAAAACTTTCAGAGTTTACAAAATCAAGAAATAATTCTTATTTCGACATACAAAATTAAATTAATTTGGCAGGTTCAAAAAAAATTAAATTTTTTTGACCTGCCTTTTTTCCTTTTTATTTCTTTATAATATCCTCAATTTCAAGAATATATGCTACGTGATTGCTGCCGTTTGGTTTGTCGCTGTAGTTTTTTGCGAAAATTTCTTTGTCAATATAATTTTCTTCTTTCATTTCGGTTCTGAAAAGTTTTTTGCAATCCAAAATCATTCTTGATTCTTCAAACGAAACAGTTCCTGAATTTAAGATTTTTGGTGTCAGTCCGGCATCTTTTACCTTGTCGGTGTTGCGTCCCGATTGAGAACCGCAGATTTGTAATGCTT
Organism: Bacteroidales bacterium; assembly: GCA_017541145.1. Lineage (GTDB taxonomy): Bacteria > Bacteroidota > Bacteroidia > Bacteroidales > UBA3824 > UBA3824. The sequence continues at coordinate 7,834 of JAFXZT010000108.1, forward strand.
TACGATAATCTTCTGTAAAAAATGATAACGTAAGTTTGTCGCTGTTTTCGATAAATTCGTAAGTGTAACGTTCCTTTCTTACAAAAATAATTGCTACAGGTCGGTTCCAGATAAAAGCAAAACCGCCCCAAGATGCAGTCATTGTATTGAATTTCAATTCGTTACCGGCTGTTATCAGCATCCAGTCTTTGCTTACCAATTTTATTAAATTTTCACTTGTTAATTGGTTGATGTCCATGATTTTCAGTGTTTTATGTGATTATTAATTTGAATTTTTATGTGTTGCAATTTACAAAAATTATTTATAATATTTCGTTTCATTGTTTTGGTTTTGATAGATTATTCTTAAATTTGTAAAAAAATAGCGTTTCAAGTTATGAAATTCATTGTATCAATATTTTGTTTTTTGGTAGCGATGTTGCAATTTACTTCGTGCCGAATTCAGTTCAATGACAAGGTGAAAGAGATTGATTCTGAGTATTTTAACGAAAATATTTGTAAAATAATTAATCCACAATCCAACGAGTTCCGCATTTGTGGCAATCGTCCGCACATCATTTATTTTTACGATGATTATGTTCAAAATTGCAGAGCTCAAGCAGAAGTTTTTGACAAACTTGCGCAAAAATATTTTAAGGTTTTCAACTTTTATGTTTGCAATGTCAGCGAAAATGATACTTTAGCTAAAACCTTGGGTATCAAGTCAAAAGATAAACTTCCGGTGCTTGCTGTTTTTCCGGTTTCGCCTTTGATTGGCAAATACGAACTTGTATATTTTGACCCCGATATTTACAATTATGAAACTACGGAACTTCGTTTAAAACAAATTTTTAATTGATATTGTTATGGATTTATACACAAAAGTTGAAATTCCAAAATCTTCATTTTCAATTGATTATCGTTCAAAATTGATGTTTTGCGGTTCGTGTTTTGCCGAAAATATCAGTCAATTTTTCTTGAACGCAAAATTCAATTGTCTTGTAAATCCGTCAGGTATTGTTTACAATCCGTTGTCATTAAAATTGATGTTTGATGCAGTTTTGTCACAAAAAAAGTACACTGAAGATGACTTTTTCTTTGACGGAACTTATTACAATAATTATGATTTTCACGGAAGTTTTTCGGATTCGGATCTTCAGAAAGCTTTATGCGATGTCAACGAAAGTATATCTAATGCCTATAATTTTTTATCTTCTACAGATATAATTTTTATTACATTAGGTACATCATTCGTATATTTTTTGAAGTCAAATTCTAAGCCTGTTTCCAATTGTCATAAACAAAATGCTAATTTGTTTTTACGAAGAATTATTTCTGTTTCAGAAGTTTCTGAGACTTTGATTTCAATTGTAAATTCTGTAAAACAAGTAAATCCAAAAGTTAAATTTGTATTTACCGTAAGTCCAATTCGACATTTTCGTGACGGTGCGCATTTTAATCAACTTTCAAAATCAACTTTGCATCTTGGCATCCATGAAACTATTTCAAAATTAGATAATTGCGAGTATTTTCCAAGTTATGAAATTGTTCAAGACGAATTGAGGGATTATCGTTTTTATGATGATGATATGATTCATGTTTCACCGTTGGCAGAAAAAATTATTTGGTGTCGCATTCAGCAAACATTTTTCAGTTCGGAGACTCAAAATTCTGTACAACGTGTTGAAAAATTTATGCAATCTGTTCGACATCGCGTTCAAAATCCTTGTTCTGAACAGACAAAAATGTTTGCAAATAAAAATATTTCGTTGGCAAAGTTATTAGAATCTGAAATTCAAGGACTTAATTTAACATTAGAAATTAAATATTTTCATGATTTTTGTTGTTAGTTTTCAAAAAAAATGTTAATTTTGAATGATAAAGAACAACAACTATGAAACTTAAATTAGTAATAATCATATTATTATCATTTATTGTCAACAAAAATGTATCGTTTGCTCAGTCATATTCATTAAATATTGTGGCGAAGGATGGTGTTTCTGACCCCAATTTTAATCTTATTTGTGATTATGGACAAGCATTTTCTGAAAAATACAATATTACTGTTCCTAATTTTTATATTTCTGGTGTCGGTTCCGTTTGGATTCCTGGAAATATAATATTTTATACTAATCCTAGTGATATTTCGGGTTCAACTTTTTCTTCTACCGAAATTCCTGAAGGGAAAAATACGTCTGAATATCCTATAATTGTCGGTTTAGATTCTTACATTTCTCATAACGTTGGTGTGATTTATTGTAGTTATGTTGTTTCGGCGGCAATTAAACAGAAATATGGCGTTTCAAGTATACCGACTCTTACATTAAAAATTTACATCAATGTTCGTGATTTAAATAATGTTTGGAAAATTGGTGGCGTTTCACAATCATCTAATAATTTAACATTTGCAAAAGACGAATATTCAAATTCTGATATTACTTGTTCAATTGTTGATGATAATTATAAAGATGACTTGTATGATATAACTTACAAATATAAAAAAACAGGAAGTTCTGAGTTTCAAGATTTTCCGTCAGAAAATTTTAAGCCCGGAAGTTATGATTTACAAGCTACATTTACTCCGAAGCAGGGTATTGACGGTTATGATCATTTTCATGAGTTTACCTCAACCGCAACTTTGAAAGTAACTGTAGATCCTGAGGGAGAATTTAATGATAACTCTTTTGTTTTCGGTTCGTCTGTCGGTAATGATAACGATATTTATTTTACAGTTTCTAATAAAAGCGATATCAATGATTTAGAGTATAGTTATACAATTTGTTCTTTGGATGGTAGCAACGAAGTTTCGGCAGAAAATTTTATTCCGGAAGTTGGCAACTATTTAATAAAGTGTACTGTTTCTGATAAAAACGGTTACATGACGACAAAAACATTTGAAGTGGAAATTGAAATTACTCCGAAAAATTTAACTTTGAACGGAAATTTGTTGGTTAATAATACCAAAGTTTACGATAATACAGTAGCAGTTGTAACAAAAAATAATTTACCATATCAACTTACAAATGGAGTTGTAAGCGGATTTCCTGTATATGTAAATTCTTTTGATGCTATATATAATGATTCGCATGTTAGTACTGCTGACAAAATTTCTTTTAGTAATTTCGAGTTGGTTACAACAAATGGAGTTTCAACTCAAAATTATGTTTTAACAGTTAATTCTATTGATGCTTCAATTTCGCCTGCGGATTTGGAAGTTACTTTTAATAATTACGAAGGTGTTTACGGAGAAACTTCTGTTTTGGGTTCTGCAATTAAGGCGACTGTTGCTCCGAAAAATTCTTCAATTCCAGCTGAGCAAGTTACCGGAACTTGGGAGTTTACTGAAGCTTCTGTAAATAAAACTGGCGTCGCTTTAACAGCAGGCGATCATAATATTGTAGCTACTTATAAATCAAGCAATTCTGATTTTAAAGATGCTTCTTCGTCTGCTTCATCTGTTAATATTCTTCCTAAAAAACTTACAGTTTCAGGAGACTATCTCACACTTTCAAAACCTTACGATGGTAATACTTCTGTTACGTCAGATATTTCTAAGTGCGTTTTATCAGGTATTTACGGTTCTGATGAAGTTTATGTAAGCTCTATTTCAGCAAGTTACGAATCTTCAGAAGTTAATACAGATATTAAAATAACATCTGATTTTAGTTTGGCTGGTTCAGATAAGTCAAATTACTACATCGATGCAGTTGAATCTAAAGGCGATATTGTTCCGGCTAGAGCAACCGGTTCTTTCAATAATAATACTGCGATGTATTCTGCAAAATTGGGTTCTGAAATTTTTTATACTGTAAATGTTTCAGGAATTACAATTGAGCCGGAATTTACATACTTTATTAACGGAACTGAATTTGAATCAGGTGACTATTTGCCATTCGGTGAATTTTCTTTGGTTGTAAATGTTCATGATAAACTTGGACATGTTGAGGATTTTCAAGGTTTTGAAAATGTTGTAATCACACCTTATATTATAAATAGTTTTGACAAAGAAAATGCTCAAACAAATTTTGAGTTATCAAAAGAATATGATGGTACAACATCGGTGAGATTAAAAAATTCAACTTCACAAGATGATTACAAATTTACATCTGACGTTTTGAATTTCGCAAATGCAATGGGTGATGATGTAAAGTTAACTTATTCACCTTATTACAATGAACCCGATGTTGATAAAGCATCTTCGATTTTGGTAAATTTAGGTATTTCCGGAAATGATGCAAACAAATATAATTTTCAAGATGGATTTATTACTACTGATGCTTTTTCCACTAACGCAAGTATTACTCCTTTACCAACTTCCATAACATTTAACGGAGCTGAGTTGGTTTATGGTAATTCAGAAATTGGTAAACAGGTTAAAGCTTCTGTTAACACTTTGGATATTGTTTCCGGTGCAACTGTGGAAGGTACATTTCAATATTTTGATGGAAATAAACTTTTGACAGATAAAGTTCATGCCGGACAATATACATTGAGAGCTGAATTTACTCCAACAAGTAAAAATTATCAGTCATCTTCTGCTGAGGCAGTTTTTACGATAACTAAACGAGATTTGGATATTTCAAACCATGGCTTAACGCTTGATAAGATATATGACGCAAACGAAGATGTTGCGTGGAATGGAAATGATGTAGTTTTCACCAATGTTGTTGTCGGCGACGTTGTTGCAATTAACAATATTACAGCAAGTTACGACTCGCCTAATGTTGGTGATCGTACAATTTCTGCTCATTATGAATTATATAATCAATCTGATATTTTAAAAGATTATAATTTTAATAGCGACAGAACATTTGACGGTCATATTCTAATTGGTGAATGTGGTTCGATTACTTGGAATTTTAACTTTTATTATTGTTTGGAATTAAATAATTTACTAGGTGGTAGTGATCTTAATAATATAAATTCGTCACTTTCCGGAAATTTTGCGGATCGTTATACTCGTAAGTATTTTATTGATGATCAGGAAGTTACTGAACCGTCGGGATTTGTTCCTACTAATAATAAGCTTAAAGTCGTTTACACAACAACTGATCCAAATTTGCAACCTACTTGTGCTCAAGAGAATACAATTTGTGTTAAGAAATTTGAATTGGAGGGTGTATTTATTATTGGTGATGAAGAGTATGGTAGAGCTACGTATGGTACAGATGCTAATAGTTACCATTTTGCAATAAATAATTTATCAGAAGTTCCTGTCGGTGCAGAATTGGAATATACATATTATATTGATGGAGTAGCTTGTTCTGCTTCTGATTTTCCAATTCGTTTGCCTTGGTATACAAAAAGTGTTGGAATTAAAATAACTGATAAAGCCGGTCTTGTTGAAGATTTTACAATTTTAAAAGAACCTGTTAATATTAAACCACATATTATTTATCTTCCTGATTTTACGTATTTTGAAAGAGATAAGATGTATGATGGAACTACAGATGTAATTATCACTGGTGCTTATGATATTTCAAACGAAATTTTTCCTGGTGATAAAGTTTCTGTTAATACTGTAGGTGAGTATAAGTATAATACAGGTAATCGTGATTTTCGTGATATAGTATTTAATCATACTTTGGTTGGAGATGATGCCGGAGGTTATCTGCTTGATCCGACTTCTCATACTTCGGGAGGTATCATTAATCCTCTACGTCCGACCGTTAATTTCCAGGATTATACAGTTGTATACGGAAATTCTGTTTTCGGAACTGACTTTGTTCCAACTAATTCCGCTGTTGTAAACGGAAATACTATTTCTTTGGAAGGCGAGTATTCATATTCAGTTACACCAAAAGGCGGAAATAAAATTATTTTGTCTGATGGTGAGCATCTTGATGTCGGCGAATATAATGTTGTAGTTTGGTTTTATCCGTCGGATCGATTGGGTGGTAATGTAGAAGAGAATGCTTCAAGTTCTAATTTTACAATTATTGTTCAACCTAAGGAGTTGACTGCCGGTACGGTTGTGATTTCTAATAAAATTTACGATGGTAATAAAAATATAAACGAAGCTCAGATTAATATTCCGAAATTGGAGGGTTTAGTTTATAATGATCATGTTACAGTAAAATGTAAAGATCATCCAAGTTATCCGAGTGAACAAATGGGAGATTACGAAATTCCTATCTCGTTGATTCTCAATGGTACTGCTAAAGATAATTATATTTTGAAAAATACGGAACAAACTCCGAAATCAAGTATTGTCGGATTTGATTTTGTATACAATATGGAACCTGATGTTAACGGTATTTATCAGTTAACATACGGTACATCCGTACTTGGCAAAGATTTGAAAGTAATTAACGAACTTACTGAAAATCAAAAAGTTTCATACTATATTTCAAATATTCCGAAAACTAATGAGATGTTGGTTCCGCCTTCAAGTTCTTATTGGTCAGTTGTTGTTCAACTTGAAGAATTCGGTTATGTTGTAAAGAAAGAAACAATTAAAGTCGCAGTTGCTAAACTACAGTTGTTGGTTTCAGAGCCGGACATTTACCATGTAAAAATTTTCGATGGTAACAATGAGGTTAAACTTCGTGGTTCTAATTCTGTACTTACAAATGCAGTAGAAGGTGACGATGTTTATATTTCGGATCAGAAACAACTTTATGATAATTCGCAAATCGGTGTAAATAAGACAATTACAGTAAGCTTTACTGTTAAAGGTTTGGATTTTACAACAAAATACATCGCACCGTCAGATGTTGTTTATGATGACGGTGTAATTACAAATGAAAAAATTGTAGTGGATGCAATTGCTCATGTTGGAGATGGTGCATGTCCGGGTGATGATGTAACATTTACTTTTAATATCACGAGCGGTGTGCCAACTAAATATTCAATACAGTTTAATGATGATGCGAAACAAATTGGTTTTACGGATGTGGTTCAGCAACCGTTGTCAGTAAATTTCGGACCGGCATCCGTAAGTTTCCCTGTTCCTTTGAATGCATCTAATAATTTGATAGTTGCGAAATTAATTTTGGAAGACGATGCTACAAATACTACAATTTCTACATTGAAATTCCAAGTGAATTACGGTTCGGAAGTTATTGTTGACAAATTTAATGACGTAATTGCAATTGATAATTCAAGTTATAATTTCTATAATTATCAATGGTATAAAAATGGTGAAGTTGTGGATGGGGCTACCAAACAGTTTTTCAACGATTTGCCTTGTCTTTACGGTTGGTACAGTTGTCGCATAACAACAGTTGACGGAAATATTGTAAAAGTTTGTCCGGTATATTTTGACAAACGTTCGCTTGCCAAAGTTGCAGCAAGATCTGTGAAAGTATTTCCAAATCCGGCTTATGATATGCAAGAAGTTACTATTCAGTTAGTTGGCTTCAATGATGATGACTATCAAAATACAACAATCTATATCTATAACTCTTTGGGATCATTGATTAAAACTTTAACAAACATCACAGAGTTGAATCATGTAAATTTCCCTAAGGGAAGTTACGCTGGTGTTGTCGTAATTGATAATTCAAAATTTTCATTCAAATTAATCGTTAGGGACTAATATGAAACACCTGATTTTAATGTTGTTGATGCTTAGCGTAGTGTTGTCTGCGGATGCACAACGACGTAAGAAAGATACTTTGAATATGGTAAGACCCGGTAGTTACCTTGTTGCAGATTTGGGCGGAGGATTCAATACAATGACGTTCAAAATTGACAAATATGGTCATAAAAATCCCGGTCCGGGATTGATGGGTCGTGTGGGTTATCGGTATTTTTTTACTAAAAACTGGGGCGCCGGTGTTGATTTGAGTTTCAAAACTTACATGTCTTCTTGTAATTTTAATTATATTAATACAATTGAAGGTGCAGTAGACCAAGATGGAGAAAGTTATCAACACAGAACATATTATCATTATTTGAAAGAACGTCAAAAGGAAACGATGTTTGGCATTCCGGTAGGTGTTTTTTACCAACACGAACTCGATAAAAAGTATAAAATTGGCGGTGGACTTGGCTTTATTGCTCAGTTTATTAATACCGATAAATTCATTACCAAAAAGGGTTCGTTGGAGACAAGAAGTTATTATCCTCAGTACAATTTGGAGATGTATGATATGGAGCAACATTATTTGTATGATAAGGATAATTTCAAGGGTAACAATAATTTGTCTTCTTCGTACGGTGCTTTTGGCGAGTTTGATTTTATGTATGTTTTAACGCCGAGAATTGACTTGAATTTTGGGATGTATTTTACATACGGTTTCAACAATATTCATAATAAAACAGATAATCCTCAATTCGATCCCGATTGTATGGCGGCTGATGCTTATAAAAATCCGGTCTACAATGGCGTTTTGAATTCAAATATTGTTGATGAAGTTCATCCGTTTTCAATCGGTGTGATGGCCGGAATCCGTTACAGATTGGTTCATACACCGAGGGAGAAACCTGAGAAGGAAGAAAAAGTTAAACCCGAAAAACCGGAAAAAGTTAAGCCTGAGAAACCCGGTAAAAACGATAAGGATACAACTAAAGATTCTACTAAAGTTCCTCCGCAAGTTATTGAGGATGACGATGAAGATGATTCTTTGGTACCGAAACGTGAGGAAAGAGATACTGTTAAACCGGAAATTCCGAGTGAAAATCCTGTTGAGCAGCCGGTAGAGGATGACGATGAAGATGATTCATTGGTACCGAAACGCGAGGAAAGAGATACTGTTAAACCGGATGTTCCGAGTGAAAATCCTGTTGAACATCCGGAAGACGTTACAGAACCAGAAAAACAGCCTTCTGATACTCTTAAACCGGAAGTTCCGAATGAGCAGCCAGTTGAACAGCCGGAAGACGTTACAGAACCTGAAAAACAGCCTTCTGATACGTTGCCGAAGGATGAACCGGAAGAAGTTAAAATCAATGTTGACGATTACAATTTTGTATTTGTGAACTTCGATTTCAATCAGACGTCTATTAAGGCAAACAAGAGTTGGAATGCGATGTTTGACCAAGTAGCTGCAATTGCTAAGGAACATCCTGAAATTAAGATACTTGTAATTGGTCATACATGTAACATCGGTACTGAAGAGCAAAATCAGATTGTAGCGATGAAACGTGCTGAATCAGTAAAACAAGAATTGGTAAATCGCGGTGTTGATGCCTCAAGAATTACTTGTGAATCAAAGGGTTACAGCCAACCGCTTGTACCGAACAACAATGCTGTTAACAGATCTAAGAACAGACGTGTTGAAATTAAGTTGACAGAATAATTCAATTAGTTTTTAATACAGAGAAAACACAGGTTAGTAATAATCTGTGTTTCTTTGTTTTATAACATTTTTTGTAAAAAGTATAAAAAAAACTCTTGAAAAATTTGGCAGATAAGAAAAAACTGTCTAATTTTGCATCGTCAAAAAAACAGAAAGCCCTGGTGGCGGAATTGGTAGACGCGCATGTTTGAGGGGCATGTCCACGTATAGTGGGTGCAAGTTCAAGTCTTGTCTGGGGCACGAATCCTTGAGGTTGAAAAATCTCAAGGATTTTTTTTTTGCCGTTTTTGTAAAATATTTTCAAATTTCTTTTCTGAAATTTTGATTCCGAAACTTTTCGTAATGGGAGCGTCCGAGTTACAATCCGATGTTAAAAAAATCGAAAAATTACTACTTTACAAAAATTTTAGATATAAATCATGTACTTTTTTGCTGTTTCGGTTCAAAATATTTTGCAATTAAATGTAAAAAAATGTAATTTTGCAGCAAAGAACTAAAACGAAAAATGGATCAACCTGTACAATATTCAGAAGATAAAATTGTAACCCTTGAGTGGCAGGAACATATACGCCGCCGTCCGGGTATGTATATTGGAAAACTTGGCGACGGTCAGTCTGCCGATGATGGTATTTATGTACTTTTGAAAGAGGCTATTGACAACTCTATCGATGAATTTATGATGGGATTCGGTAAAAAAATAGAGGTTACCATCGAAAATTCGAGGGTTGTAATCCGTGACTATGGTCGTGGCATTCCGCTCGGCAAGGTTAAGGATGTGGCTTCGAAAATGAATACCGGTGCTAAATACGACAGCAGCGTTTTTAAGAAATCTGTTGGTCTTAACGGCGTGGGTATCAAGGCTGTAAATGCACTTTCTACTGAATTTATGATCAGATCGTTTCGTGATGGTCAATGTAAAAAAGTTGTATTTTCTAAAGGTATTATTCAAGAAGATGCTGAAATTTGTCCTTCTAACGAGAAAAATGGTACTGAAACTTCATTTGTTCCCGATAAGGATTTGTTTGTAAATTTCAATTATCTTGACGATTATATTGTGCCGATGTTGAAAAATTATGTTTACCTCAACACCGGTCTAACGATTGTTTACAACGGCGAATCTTACAAAAGTGAAAACGGTTTGTTGGATTTGTTGAACGAAAATATGAGTTCTGAGGGTGTTTATCCGATTATTCACCTCAAAGGTCAGGATATCGAAATCGCTATGACTCACAACAATCAGTATTCTGAGGAATATTACAGTTTTGTAAACGGTCAGCATACAACTCAAGGCGGTACTCACTTGCTCGCATTTCGTGAGGCTTTGTACAAGACTATCAAGGATTTTTACAAGAAAGATTTTGATAACAACGATATCAAGGCTTCGATTGCGGCGGCGGTAAGTATTAAGGTGGAAGAGCCGGTTTTTGAGTCGCAGACCAAGACAAAACTCGGTAGCAAAAATATGAAACCGGAAGGCGAAAGTATCCGAAATTTTATGATGAATTTCGTGTGCAAAGAGCTTGATAATTACCTTCATAAAAATCCTGAAACTGCGCAACTTTTGCTCAAAAAACTTCAGGATAACGAGCGTGACAGAAAAGCGATTTCCGGTATTCAAAAGCTTGCGAAAGAGCGTGCTAAAAAAGTAAGTCTTCATAACAGAAAACTTCGTGATTGCAACGTTCATTACAATACCAACGATCCGAGAAAAACCGAGTCTACAATTTTTATTACCGAGGGTGATTCTGCATCAGGAAGTATTACCAAAAGTCGTGACGTTCAGACACAAGCCGTATTTTCGTTGCGCGGTAAACCTCTCAATTGTTTCGGTCTTACAAAGAAAGTTGTTTACGAAAACGAGGAATTCAACCTTTTGCAAGCCGCTCTCAATATCGAGGAAGGTATCGAAAATATCCGTTACAACAAGGTTGTGATTGCTACCGATGCCGATGTGGACGGTATGCATATCAGATTGTTGATGATAACATTTTTCCTTAACTTTTTCCCTGAAGTAATTAAAACCAAACATCTTTATATTCTTCAGACACCGCTTTTCCGCGTAAGAAACAAGCAGAAAACTTTCTATTGTTATACCGAAGAGGAAAAAGCAAATGCGATTGCAGCGTGCGGAAAAAATCCCGAAATGACCCGTTTTAAAGGTCTTGGCGAGATTTCTCCTGACGAGTTTAAGCATTTTATCGGTCCGGAAATGAGAATTGAGCCGGTTTTGATTAAAAAAGAAGACCAAATTCTCGATTTGATGCAGTTCTACATGGGTAAAAATACTCCTGACCGTCAGAACTTTATCATTGATAACCTTGTAATTGAAGAAGATCGTCTTGAACCCGAAGAGGAAGAAGGCGTAACTATCACTGATTAATTTTCATTTCTTCATATAAAAAATCAACCGTCGAATTTTTTTCGGCGGTTTTTTTATGTGTAATAGCTTAGTTATAAGTTAATTGTAAAAAATATTTGTTTCGTATAAAAAAATAAATTGCTTTTTAGTTATACATAAATTATCTTTGCGGCGAAATTAAAAAAATATACATGGATAATTTAAAATGAAAAAGCTATTTTTTTTGATTGTTGTCGCTATATTTACAATTAATGCGACATTTGCACAAACAACAATTAAAGGCGTAATTTTGGATTCGCTTTCCAAAGAAGGTGTTCCTTTTGCAACGGTTGCTGTTACCAAGGAAGGAACTTTGAATGATTTTGCGATGACCGGAATTACCGAAACCGACGGCTCGTTTTCCGGCACGGTGAAAGGTCGTGGTAATTTTGTGATTACAATGCGTTCCACCGGCAAGCAAACAATTGTAAAGAATTTTACATTGAAAGGTGAACAAGTTTTCAACTTCGGAACCATTTTGATGTCGGATCTTGTTGATACACTTGGAACTGTGGAAGTGGTTGCTATTAAGCAACTTGTAACATCCGAAGCCGGTAAAATGAAATACAATGCCGAAGCTGACCCGGAAAACAAAACTTCAACCGTACTTGATATGCTCCGCAAAGTGCCGATGGTAACGGTTGACGGTCAGGACAATATCTCAATTAACGGCAATTCAAGTTTTCAGGTTTTTGTTAACGGCAAGAAAAATACAATGCTGTCATCAAGACCGAGCGAGATGCTGAAATCTATGCCGGCGTCAAGCGTCAAAAATATTGAAGTTATCACCGATCCTGGCGCAAAATATGATGCCGAAGGTGCGGGCGGAATCATCAATCTTATTACTGATAAAAAACAGAAAATGAACCAGACATCAGGAACTCTCCGCGCTGAAAAGGGCATTACGAGAGAGAGTTACGGCGGTGATTTTTCAATTCAGAGAGGTAAATTTACGGCAAGTGTTAATGCTACGATTTTTCATAACGAAAACGACATGGAGTTCAACGGACTTAACACTCAAATTATGTCGAGCGGCGATTACAACACACTTTCAAAATCGAAGTCAACTAATAAAACCAATTTCGGAAATGCCGGTTTTGAAGCAAGTTATGAAATTGATACTCTGAATCTTATCTCAATTAACGGCGGTTATGATTATTGGACTTCAAAACGTAACGGCTCTATGAAATATCTTGTTAACAACGAGTTTGAGACAGAAAACCTTACCGACAACAAATCTGTTTACAGCGGTTATTGGGCAGGGCTTGATTATCAGCATACTTTTAAGTCAAATCCCGAAAAGACTCTTACTTTTTCTTACGAGATGTGGGACGGTTGGGACAAAACTACTGATAAAACCGTTGGCGCAAACAGTTTGATTTCAAGTCCTTACGATTTTTCAGGTAAGAAATACGAAAACGACGGTCGCAGCGGTGAACATACTTTTCAGTTGGATTTTGCTACGCCGCTTGTGAAAAATCTGAAAATGGAGTCCGGCGTAAAATATATTATCCGTCCGAAAGCCTCAAAAGGTGATAATTATTCTTCTGATGTCAACGGCGATTACATCTACGACGAATCACAAAGCATTGATTTAGATTATGTTGACAATATTGCAGCGGCTTACACTCAGTTTTCGCAAAAGATTGACAAGTTGACTCTCAAAGCCGGTTTGCGTTATGAATATACTTTTTTGAATGCTGATTACAAGAAAGGTAACGGTGAAGATTTTTCAAAAGATTACGACAATTTTGTACCGACTTTTGCGGCAACGTATGCGATTTCGATGCAGCAAAACATCAATTTTACTTACAATATGAGAATCAGCCGTCCGAGAGAAGAACAATTGAATCCGTTCAGAGAAATTTCGCCGCTGTCGGTAAGTTACGGAAACACGGGTCTTGAATGCGAAAATTTTCATAATTTCGGTTTGTCATACGGATATTTTTCGATGAAACACAACGTGAATATCAATTTAAGACATTCGTTCTGTAATAACGGAATTTCACAATATTCGTTTTATCTTGACAACCTTCTCAACAGCACTTACGACAATTTGACAGAATTAGCAAACACTTCGCTCAATATTTATTACAATTACAATATCACGAAAAATGCGCGTTTTTCTACAAATTACAGTTTGAGCTATGTTGACACTCGCAACGAACAAATTTTTGCGAAAAATCACGGCTGGCAGTCAAACGGTTATGCAAGTTTTATGTACACATTCCCGGCAAATGTTAAAGCAAGCCTCGGATGTTTCTTTTCTACAAGGAGTTACAATTTGCAAGGTTACAGAGATGGTCTTGCAATCGGCAATTTTTCAGTCGGAAAAGACTTTTTCAATGATCGTTTGAGTATTACTTGTTCGGGAACACTTTCTCTTAAAGACGGTAAATATTTGAAAATGAGTACTGTATCGTCTGGTAGTGATTTCCGCAACACAAGCGATATGAAATTCAAAATCGGTAACATCGGAGTTTCGGCATCATGGCGTTTCGGCGGACATATCAATGTTAAAAAAGCCAACAAAACAATCGAAAACGATGATTATTCAAAAGATAGCAAAGGCGGAAGCGATATTCCGGGCATGTAATTGATCACAAAAAAATGTTAAAAAAAATGCGGTGCTCCTTCCTGAACATCGCATTTTTTATTAGTAACGATGTTAACTAATTGATTCTTACGTAATAAACGATTACAGAATGAGGTGGAATTTGATTTAAATCTCCTACAAGACCTTTGGCGTAATGCGGTGGCAAAATGATTGCCGCACTGTCGCCGTGACAAAATTTTTTGAACATCTTTACAAGTCCTGTTTCCATTTCAGAATTACCGACTATCAATTCTTTTTTGCCGTCTTTTTCCGAATCGTAACAAACTGTTCCGTCCAAAAGTTCTACCCTGTAATCCATTGTAATACTTGGATTTGCAACGATACTGTCACCTTTGCCGTGGTCAAAAATCAAATATTTGAGCCCTCCGTCGCCGTCTTCCATTGTCCAACTGCGGCGTTTGATATAATTTTCCGTGCGTTCTGCGTCTTCTTTTACAAGATATTTGTTTGCCGTTATCAGATTTTGGTTGTTCATGTCGTATTTTACTTTTTCTGACGGATCTTCTTTTTGAATCCGACTGCCGCACGACATCGCAAATATTGTGGTTAACGACAATAATAACAGTTTTTTCATTTTTTTTGAAGTTTTTTTGTGACTTTTGGTAACAGATTTACAAATCTTTTTACAACTTCATCAAGCGGTTTATAGCTTTTGCCGCCCGCTGCATTGTCGTGACCGCCTCCGTTGAAATGTTTTTCGGCAATTGTGTTTACTTTGAAATCGCCTTTGCTGCGGAACGAACAGCGGATAAGTCCGTCACGTTCCATAAAAAATGCTGAAAACTTTACATTTTCGATACTCAACGGTAAATTTACAAAGCCCTCGGTATCACCAACTTTGTAATCAAATTTTTCTGCCTCAGCCATCGTAAGCGAGATGTAAGCAGTTTGATATTCAGGGAATACCACCATTTTGTTGCTCAAAACATATCCTTCCAACCGCATGCGGCCTTCTGAATACGAGTCGTAAATATGATGAATTACTTCTGAGCGGTCAAATTTGTAGGTTGCCAATTCCGAAGCTACTTGAAAAGTTTGTTGTCCCGTGCAATTGAATTGAAAACAGCCGGTATCTGTTACAAGACCCGTGTAGATACAAGTTGCAGCATCTTCCGAGATTTTCAACCCGCATTTTTTGAGGAAAAAATACATCAGTTCGCAAGTAGCTGCGGCTTCCGGATTAGAGAAAACTACGTCGCAAAGTTCCGTTTGAGGATTTGGATGATGGTCAATCATGATTTTTTTAGCCTTGGATTCTTCAAGCAACTTTTGCATTTTATCCACGCGAGATGCATTGTTGTAATCCAAAATAAAAATCAAGTCTGCATCTTGTAAAATTTGAGTAGTTTCCTCGCCCCAAATCAATATTTCGTTGCAACCCGGCATCCATTTAAAAGTATCCGGAATGTTGTTTGGCAACAATACTTTACACTCTTTGGTTTCCTTCAGAGTATTGTAAAGTGCTAAAGATGAGCCTAAAGCATCACCGTCTGGATTCAAATGCGCCGTAATTACAATTTTGTTTGCGCTTTCGATTGCGGATTTTGATTTCTCAATCAAATTATTTAAAAATATTTCCATTCTAAAGTTTCAGATTTTAAATAAATGTTTTAATTTTGCACGGAATTTCGATTCGCAAATTTACTAAAATAAATCTAAAAACATAAAAAATGAGCGGAAAACATACTTTAATGTTGATTAAACCGAATGCAGTAAAAAACGGTTATGCACAGGAAATTTTCTTGGAAGTTCACAATCACGGTTTTAAAATCTTGGCACAGAAAAAGTTGCAACTTTCTAAAAACGAAGCTGAGGCTTTTTACTATGTTCACAAAGGTAAACCATTCTTTAATGATTTGGTAGAGTTTATGACTTCCGGTCCTATCTATGCTGCTGTTTTGGAAAAAGAAAATGCAGTACTCGATTGGAGAAAATTTATGGGTGCTACAGATCCTGCTAAGGCTGAAGTTGGTACTATCAGAAGAAAATATGCTGAAAGTGTTCAGCACAATGCTGTTCACGGTAGCGATTCTGACGAAAACGCTTTGAACGAAATTTTCTTCTTCTTCTCAGCTCGCGAAATCGTTAACGCTGGTGGTGATATCTATCAGCTTCATGACATTACTGAAAAACAAAAATAAGTTAATAACTATTTTTTGATTTAAGCCCCAAAATATTTACACATTTTGGGGTTTTTTTATACATTTGCAACCGAAAATTTTACCTACAGAAAAATGCTTAAACGAACCTTTATTTTTATTGGTAAGATATTTATTTTCATACCATTACTTCTCGGATTGATTCTTTTTACATTCCCGTTTAGTTATGCGTCGGATTTTACATTCTCGCCTAATGGTGATTCTGCTGTGCATAACAGATGGGTGGATTCTGTTTTCAAGACCATGACTCCCGACGAGCGTGTAGGGCAACTTTTTATGGTGGAAGTTTCCAGCAAGTGGTCAGGCGGTGACAAATTGTATCAAAATGTAGAAAGTTACGTGCGGGATTTGCATGTTGGCGGTGTAATTTTCTTTTACGGCGGTCCTTGCCGTGAAGCGTTGTTAATCAATAAGTTGCAAAGCGAAGCAAAAATTCCGCTCATGGTTGCTCAAGATGCGGAGTGGGGTTTGGGTATGAGATTGGATTCTGCGATTTCGTTTCCGCGAAACCTTTGTCTTGGTGCTATTGAAAACGATGAAATTATTTACGAAATGGGTCGTGAAATAGGTCGTGAATGCAATCGTCTTGGTGTTAACATCGATTTTACACCTTGTATTGATATTTACGACAATCCAGCAAATACTGTAATTGCCAATCGTTCATTCGGTTCCAACAAAATGAATGTTTCGCTGAAAGGTACTGCTGTTATGACCGGAATTCAGGATTTTAATGTGTTGACCACCGCAAAACATTTTCCGGGACACGGCAATACTGCTACCGATTCGCATGAAGCTTTGCCTGTGATAAACGATTCTCAAGAAAAAATTGATTCGTTAGCACTTTATCCGTTTAAATATCTGATTCACAACGGAGTTCAAGGCGTTATGGTCGGACATCTTTTTATTCCGGCGTTTGATGATAAAGACAGTAAAACCCCATCGAGTATTTCCAAAAATGTTATCAATGATTTGTTGATTAACAAATTGAATTTCAATGGTTTGGTATTTACAGATGCGCTTCAAATGAAAGGCGTATCAAGCAATTATACTTCCGGCGAATTGGAACTCAAAGCTTTTGAAGCCGGTGTTGACGTTCTTCTGATGCCGACCGATTGCAAAAAGGCTTACGATGCGATGATTGAAGCCAGAAATTCGGGCAGAATCACTCAGGAGGAAATCGACAGACGTTGCCGCAAGATTTTGTTGGCTAAGAAAAAAATGGGTTTAGACAAGTATAAACCGGTGAGCATTAACAATTTGTACGAAGATCTTAACAACGACGGTGCAAAGAAATTGTTGCGTAAAATTTATGAAAATGCCATTACATTGGTTCAAAACAAATCAGAACTTTTGCCGGTGAGAAATCTTGCAGAACGCAAAATTGCAGCCGTTTCAATTTCAAAAGACGGTTCTGTTACCGATTTTGAACGTACACTTCAGAAATATACCGACGTAAAAGTTTTCTCAATTTCAAAAACTGCGGAACAACCTGCTTACGACCAACTTTACAACAATTTGTCAGATTATGATCTCGTGATTGTGGGTTTTCATGATTCGGGTTCGTATCCGTCAACTTTCGGAATGTCAGCTATTTCCACGGCTTTTGTTGACAAACTTTGCAATTCAAAAAAAGTAATTGTAGATTTGTTTAATTCGCCGTTAGGAATCAACAGATTCAAAAATTACAAAAAAATTTCATCGATTGTTGTTTCTTACGACGATTCAGAATTGGCTCGTGAAATTTCGGCACAAATGATTTTCGGCGGACTTCCGTTCCTTGGAAAACTTCCGGTAGATGTCAACGAAACTTATAAAGAAGGATTGCAATATAAAACCGAATCCTTTCGTCTTGGCTATGTAGAGCCGCGTGATGTGGAGGCAAAAACCGATTATCTTTGTCAGATTGACAGTTTTTTGAATGACTGTATTTCCAAACATGCGTTTCCCGGCTGTCAAGTGCTTGCTGCAAAAGACGGTAAGGTTTTTTTTTGTAAAGAATACGGCAATTTCACTTACGACGACTCGCATCCTGTAAGTTTTGACGATCTTTATGACCTTGCTTCGGTTACAAAAGTAATCTCAACTACTCCGGCTTTGATGCGACTTTACGACGAAGGAAAGTTTTCTCCTTACAAAACATTTGGTACATATTTGCCGACAGCGCAGTCAACCAACAAAAATTCGATTTTGATAAAAGACATCCTTTTGCATCAGGCCAAATTGCAGCCGTGGGTTGCGGTTTCAAAATTGGCTTGGGTAAACGGTAATTTCAAAAGCGATATAGTTTCCAACGAACATTCTGATTATTACGATGTTCAGATTGATGACAATCTTTTTATAACCAAAAATTACAAAGATTCGGTTCAAAAAATTGTTTATCGTAGCAAACTTTACAATACCAAAAAATATTTGTATTCCGACCTTGGATTTTATCTTATGCAATGGCTTGCCGAATATCAGTTTGGAATGCGTTTAGACAGGTTTGTCGAGGATTCAATTTACAAACCTCTTGGTGCTAAATCGCTTTGTTACAATCCGTTGGAACATGGAATTTCAAAAGTAAAAATTGCACCGACATGTTACGACGATTTGTTTCGCAAGCATCAAATACAAGGTTACGTTCAGGATTTTGGAGCGGCATTGCAAGGCGGAGTTTCGGGGCATGCCGGATTGTTTTCCAATGCAAACGATTTGGCAAAAATACTTCAGATGTATCTCAACGGCGGAGTTTACGGCGGTGACAGATATTTGGAATCGTCTACAATTCAGCTCTTTACACAAAAACAGAAAGGAGAATCCAATCGTCGCGGATTTGGTTTTGACAAAAATTCAGCGAATGGGGAAGGACCTGCCAGTTCGTTGGTTTCACCTTTAAGTTACGGTCACACAGGATTTTCCGGCACATTTGTTTGGGCAGATCCTCAGTACAATTTGCTTTTCATCTTTTTGTCAAACAGAATTTATCCGAGCCTCAACAACGACAAAATCAAGGCTTTAGCAGTTCGTAAAAAAGTTCAAACATTGATTTATAAGGCAATTATACATAGTTAAAAACAAAAATAATTGTTGATTTCATCTTATTTTTCGTATTTTTGCAAAAAATTAAGAGAGAATGAATGAAATCTTTTTACAGTTGCAACAGCTTGATACTGTGAGGTTAAATTTTGGCGGCAACGGTGGTTTGGTGCTTAGTATAGTACAAGCCTTTATTATGTTTGGAGTTGCTTTGGGAATCAAACCGTTGCATTTGAAAACTGCTTTTACACATCCAAAATCTGTTTTGACAGGTTTTGTGTCACAGGTGTTGATTTTGCCTGCCGTTACATTTATTGCAGTTTATTTTTTCCGCTCGTATCTTACTGTAACAGTAGCACTTGGTGCAATTTTGGTGGCATCGTGTCCCGGCGGAAATATCAGTAATTTTATTTCATCGATTTCCCGCGCAAATATTGAATTGTCGGTGTCGTTAACCGCTATTTCTACAATTTCGGCGGTTGTAATTACGCCGCTGAATTTTACATTTTGGGGCAATCTTTTTATTGAATCTTCCGACTTGGTTCGGGAAATATATGTGCCAATATCACAGGTATTTAAGACATTGTTTTTCATTATCGGTATACCTTTGATTTTGGGTATTCTCTGTTCAACGAAATTTCCCGATTTTACAAAGAAAATTGCAAAACCTATTCAAAGAATTTCCGTTATAATTTTTATGGGAATGGTGATAATTGCATTTGCTGCCAACTTTGATTTGTTTTGTCAATATATCAAATACATTCTGATTATAGTTTTGGTACACAATGGTTTAGCATTTCTATCCGGTTACATGGCGGCTACGGTAATGCGTCTGAACGATCGTGACAGAAAAACGCTGACAATCGAAACCGGAATCCAAAATTCAGGCTTGGCATTGATGCTAATTTTCAATCCCGAAATTTTTCCGCCCGAAGTTCTTACCGGCGGAATGGCGTTTATGGCGGCTTGGTGGGGCGTTTGGCACATCATTTCCGGATTGTCGCTCAGTACATATTGGAACTTAGTCAGAAAATACAGATACATTAATTATAAGAAGGTTAGAAGTTAACAAAGATTATATTGACTTATGAAGTTTACGAATCTTGAAGACCCGAATTGGTTGTACGGATTGGTGCGAGTATTTCCAACGGTGGTTCATAACTACATCTTTTATAAGAAAATTTACACCATGGGATTGGAAAACATCCCGAAAGAGGGTGCTGTAATTTTTGCGCCGAATCATCAAAACGCATTGATGGATGCTTTGATTTTGATAAGCGTAAAAAATTGGCAACCTGTTTTTATGGCGCGTGCTGACATCTTTGCCGGTCAGTTTATTCGCAGATTTCTGTTTTTCTGCAAGATATTACCGATTTTCAGAATGCGTGACGGCAAAGATTCTCTCAAGGAAAATAATGCAGTATTTCAAAAGGCTGTAGAAGTTTTGCGAAAAAAACGTTACCTTGTAATTTATCCCGAAGCCAGTCATAAAGGCATTCATAAACTTCGTCCGCTAAAGAAAGGAATCACAAGAATCGCATTTATGGCGGAAGAGGCTTCTAACTATACTTTGGGTGTAAAAATTGTTCCTGTAGGTATCAGTTATCAGGATTATTTTGATTTTCGCACCAATGCGTTAATCAATTTCGGTAAGCCGATTAATGTGGAAGATTACAATGCGTTGTACAAAGAAAATCCGCAAAAGGCAAATCACGAACTTGTGGGACGCATTACGAAAGATCTTAGTACGCTGATAATTGACATAAAGGATAGTGCAAATTACGATAATTTTGAAATTGCGCGTACAATTTTCGCACCGTATATTATTCGTAAAAATCATAAGTTAATCAACAATTTCAAAAATCAAATAGAAGCCGGAAAAGAAGTTGTAACATTCCTTTCTGACCTGAAAGAATCTGACTCTCAGACTTTTGACGAGTTGATAAGTTACTTGTCACAGTATAACCAAATACTTACAAAATCCAATCTTCAGGACTGGATTATACGTAAAAAATACAAAATCTGGGGTATACTTTTGCGGACATTTATATTGTTGGCAGCACTTCCGATTACGATTTTCGGATTTTTGAACAATTTTATACCGTATCATACGCCGTATTTGTTAACACGAAAAATCAAAGACAAAAATTTTCATACTTCGGTGCGATTTGCATTGTACTTGTTTTTGTTTCCGATTTTTTATACCGTAACATTTGTTTTGCTTTGTAAATATCTCGAACCTTGGTGGTTGAGTTTTCTGTACATGATACTTGTACCAATTACCGGAATATTTTCGCACAGATATTACGCCGTAGTAAAACGTATAATTGCTCTTTGGAAATTATTTTTCAATCAAAGAAAAATTTCGTACTTGAAATTGAGGATTCTAAGAACAAAAATTGTTAACATATTTGAGAAAATTTATTTCAACAAAAAGTAGAAATGCACGTTTGTGTTTAAGTATGTTTTACATCAAATATGTTATTTACTGTAAAAATCGTAAATAAAGATAACTGATTATTTCGTGTTGTAACTTTTTATATAACAATAAGTTGCATGATTATAATTTTAAAAATGTTAAATTGGAATTACTTTCTTGCAAAACCGTAATTAGGTAAAAAGTTGCATCAAAAAATATTCTGCAAGACACAATAAATCAATCAACTAAATTTAGTTAAACAAAGATACAAAATTAGTTTATATTAAATAAACACTGAATTGATAAACAATATTAAATAATTTTATAATTTTGCGCAAAATTTTTAGGATATGAATTGGATACAAGAACTACTGTTTGGCCAAAGTATAGGACACTCTATCTTTTTGATAGGCATAATAATTACATTTGGTCTGCTTCTTGGCAAGATTAAAATTGCCGGCATTTCTTTAGGCTCTACTTTTATTTTATTTGTCGGAATCCTCATGGGACATTTCCACATGACAATGGATGCTAACATCCTTCATTTTTTGAGAGATTTCGGCTTGATTCTCTTCGTTTATGCAATCGGTATGAGAGTCGGTCCCGGTTTCTTCGCATCATTGAAAGGTGAAGGAATCAAGTTGAATATTCTTGCTGTTGGTGTTGTAATTTTGGGTGCAACTACAGCATTGATTATCGGACAAATTACCGGTATCAAAACAACCACAATGGTTGGTATCATGTCGGGTGCTGTTACAAATACTCCCGGTCTTGGTGCTGCTCGTCAGGCTTTTGCTGATATGACCGGCGCAGAAGATCCTACAATGGGTATGGGTTACGCTGTAGCTTATCCGCTTGGTGTTGTTGGTATTATTCTTACAATGATTCTTGTAAGAACAATTTTCAAAGTTGATTTCAATAAGGAAAACAATGATATTGATGCAATTGCAAACGACGAAAGCAATTCGGCAACTGCAATTTCTATTCAGGTAGAAAATCCTGCTATCTGCGGTAAAACTATCCGCGAGGTTAAGGCTCTTTTCCCTGAGCGTGATTTTGTGATTTCAAGACATTGGAACAACGAAACCAACGAAATCAACCTTGCTACTCCTGATACAGTTCTTAATCACGATGATAAAATATTTGTAATTCTTCAAGGCGGTGATACTGAAATTATCGCGACAATTTTTGGTAAAGAAATTCCGATGGAACGCCGTCAATGGGTTCGTCAGAGCAGTCAATTTATCAACAGAAGAATTCTTGTTACAAAATCAGAAATCAACGGTAAACGCCTCGGAAGTCTTTCTTTGAGAAAGATTTACGGTTGCAACATTACACGTGTTAACCGTTCGGGTGTTGATTTGGTAGCTTCAAAAGAATTGGTACTTCAACTTGGTGATACATTGTCAGTTGTAGGTACTGAAGCATCAATTGCCGGTGTTGAAAAAGTAATCGGTAACCAAATGGAACGTCTTAACCATCCTAACTTGATTTCATGGTTTATCGGTATTGCAATCGGTGTAATTCTTGGTAGTATTCCAATCATGCTTCCGGGAGTTCCACAACCGTTCAAACTTGGTTTGGCAGGTGGTCCGCTTATCGTTGCAATCTTGATTTCAAGATTTGGTGCAAAATGGAAAATGGTAACATATTCTACCCAATCAGCAAACCTTATGATGAGTGAAATTGGTATTTCCTTGTTCCTTGCTTGCGTAGGTATCGGTGCCGGCGACGGTTTTGTTGATACACTCAGAAACGAGGGTCTTTCTTGGGTTGGTTACGGTTTTATTATAACATTTATTCCGTTGATGATAATGGGTATTGTTGGTCGTAAGGTATTCAAAGTTAATTACTTTACATTAACAGGTGTAATTGCCGGAAGCCACACAGACCCGCCAGCATTGGCATACGCAAACGGTCTTACAAAGCACGATGCACCGGCTGTAGGTTATGCAACAGTTTATCCGTTAACGATGTTTTTCCGCGTTTTGATCGCAGAACTTATGGTGCTTTTATTCTCGTAATCAGTAAACAATAATTTTAAAAATATTCCCCCCGAACTTTTTATCAACTGTAAAAAGTTCGGGGTTTTTGTTTTGTGAGAGGTGGGGGATTGGTTTTTATGATTTTGTTTCACTTTTTAATTAAAAAAATGTATATTTGCACTAAATTACAATGAATTTATAAATATGATTACCGGAGAAATTAAAAATAAAATTGACCAGATTTGGGATGTATTTTTTGTAGCGGGTATTACAAATCCAATAACTGTAGTTGAACAGATGACATATATTTTGTTTATGAAACTGTTGGACGACAAACAATTATTAGATGAAGAAAATGCAAGTGCGTGGGATACGGAAGTTGTGAATCCTATATTTCTTAATGGTAAAAAGTGGCTCAATCCCAAAGATAATACTGTCAACGATAATGAAAAAGACAGAGAATTAAAAATTAAGCAACTTACAGAAGAAAAAGGTATTTTATATGAAAAAATGCGTTGGCATGTGTTCAAAAATACTGATGCAGACGAAATGTTTAGCATGGTTCGAGACAATGTTTTTGAATTTGTAAAAAATATTGGTTCTGGTGAGGATAGTGCGTATAGCAAGTATATGAAATCTGCCATTTTTTTGATTCCCAATGCCCGTACGTTATTAAAAATTGTGGAAGGTATCAATTCCCTCAATTTGAACGATCGTGATACCATGGGTGATGTTTACGAATACATCCTCGGCAAGATGGCGGCGTCGGGAACCAATGGACAATTCCGCACGCCGCGTCATATCATTAGAATGATTGTGGAAATGATGAAACCAACATCCGATGATTTTATTTGTGACCCTGCTATGGGCAGTGCGGGTTTCCTTGTAGAAGCAGTGAAGTATATCAAAGAAACAGAGAAAATTAAATTTTACAACGATTCAAAACAAGAGCATATAAAAAATGATTTAATTAGCGGTTTTGATACAGATCAAACTATGCTTAGAATTGGTGCGATGAACCTTTTGTTGCATGATATCCATTGGCCAAAACTTAATCATAGAGATTCGCTTTCAAAAGAAAATATTGACAAAGGTGTTTATACCCTTGTTATGGCAAATCCGCCGTTTGCAGGTAGTTTGGACAAAGAGAATGTCAACGATGAAATTTTGAAGTTTGCAAATACACGTAAAACCGAGTTGTTGTTTTTGGCTCAATTTATTCGTTCATTGGAAGTAGGTGGTCGGTGTGCAAGTATTGTACCCGATGGCGTTTTGTTCGGAACAAGTAAAGCTCATAAAGATATTCGTAAACACCTTGTTGATGAGCAAAATCTGATAGCTGTAATATCGATGCCGAGTGGAGTTTTCAAACCATACGCAGGTGTTAGTACTGCTGTTTTAATTTTTACAAAAACCAATAGTGGTGGTACTGACAATGTTTGGTTTTATGATATGAAAGCTGACGGTTTTTCACTTGATGACAAACGTAGTCCCATTAGCGATAATGACATCCCTGATGTAGTTGCAAGGTTTCAAAATTTAGAAGGAGAAAAATCTCGCACTTGCAAGGAGCAGTCTTTTCTTGTACCTGTTGAAGATATTCGTAACAATGATTACGATCTTTCAATCAACAAATACAAAGAAGTGGATAGAGTAAAAGTAGAGTATGAGCCTGTTTCACAGATACTTTCGAGATTGCAATCTTCCGAAGAAGAGTTTCAGATTTGTTTTGACAAATTGAAAGAATTGATTGATAAATAATTATTAGTGTCCGAGAAAAATTTGACAATACGCTCCCAAGCCCTCTACACATACCTGGAGGGCTTTTTTTTGATTATAAATTGCAAAGGGTTAATCTTTTGCCGAATAAGCTGTCCTAAATTCGAAAATCAAGTCTT
>JAFXZT010000109.1 GCA_017541145.1 Bacteroidales bacterium
CCGAAAATTAGAACTTGCAAATTATAAACACATAAATTATTTTTGCCTTTCTCGCAAATTTTTATTAGTATTACAAAAATAAATTTGATAGTGCAAAAAATCGTTGTTATCTTTGCCGAAGACAATTATTCAAAAACTTTTGCTATGAAAACTAACCTATTAATTTTGAGCATATTTGCTTGTCTAATGTTCGCAAACAGCACATTCGCACAGGACAGAGCCGACAGCACGTTTATCGATGCTACGGTGGAAACTTATACGCCAAATTTTGAAAAGGTGTCGCCGCAATTTGAACAATTCGTGGAGCAAAATTGTGTGAGAATTGAAGAAAAAACTAAGGATTATTTTGTGATAACCTATACCTTGGTGATGAAGAAATCGCAATTTGCCGACCTTAAAAACCGTTTGGACGAATGGAAATGTCAAACAATCAAGTTGAAAGAAACCACTCGATATATTCCGCAGGAAAAAATCCGTTTGCAAGACCGTTATTCAGATGATGAGGACAGAATCCGCGAATATCAAAACGAAATACGCGAATTGGATTCTAAAAACGGAACAGTGGTGCTTGATATTAGGTTGATGCGTGAGCCTACAACTCCGAGCGCCACAATGAAAATCAGGTTTGTGAATATGCCGGGGTTTGAATTCAGCGTTTTTAAGCCCGAAAACCCCAAGGAAGGCATTTCGGCTGATTTGTATTACGGATATATGTTGAAATATCTTTTCACCAAGGGCAAATCGTACATAACCGTAGGTGCGTTTAAGGCTGATGAAGTGCCGCAAAACGATACGCTAATGTATTCCGACATTTTCAATTTCAGTTTCGGACAGGATTTCTATTCGCGTCATTTGGGTCGCGGCGGACGAAAATTCCTCAATTTGTATTCGGGTTACAATATCGGATTTTTGGCATATTCGGGCAAAAAAAGTTCGCTCAAAAACTTTTACGTAAGTCCCGCAATTGGAATAGAATTGTTCAAAAATAATTTTATGCTTATTGATACCAAAATGACTTATATGCTTCCTTTTACGGATAATTTATATTTGCGAGGTTTTCAGTTCGCGGCGGCGGTTAATTTTGTGTTTTAGGTATTATTTTTTCTATAATTGCGAAAAAAATTATTTGTTCATTTCAAAGAAGATTATTATATTTGCAATCAAATGCCAAAAATGTGATTTTTATCACATTTTTGATATGAGAAATGTGAAAAAAATCACATTTTCCATACTTGATTTGTGGAAAAAATCACATTTTCCACACTTGAACTAAAAAAACTTATAGAAAATGTTTAAAAGAACTATCATTAACGACCTTGCAGAATGGCAAAAATCACCCACTCGCAAACCACTGATACTCTCAGGAGCACGTCAGGTGGGTAAAACTTGGATTCTCAAAGAGTTTGGCAGGCTATATTTTGAAGATACAGCATATTTCAGTCTCGACAAAGACAAGTCGGTAAAACAATTGTTTGCCACCACACGCGACCCAAGGAGACTTATAGAACAACTCTCGTACATTCACGGACAAAAAATCGAACCTCAAAAAACACTAATTATTTTTGACGAAATACAAGAATGTAACGATGCTTTGCAGTCGTTGAAATATTTCTGCGAAGACACTCCTCAATATGCTGTAGTGTGTGCTGGATCGTTGCTCGGTGTCTATCTCAACCATTCGGGACAGTCGTTTCCTGTGGGCAAAGTGGACCGTTTGAATATGTATCCGCTCACATTCAGCGAGTTTTTGGAAGCCAAAGACAAAAATACTTTTCAATATTTTTGCGACATCAACAGCATAGAGTTGATTCCTGACTTTTTTTTCGACAAACTCAACGAACAATTCATTGCATACCGTATTTGCGGAGGAATGCCCGAAGCCGCCAACGAACTCATTAACAACGGCATAAATAGTGTAGATAAAATTTTATCAAATATTCTCAGCGATTATTCGAGCGATTTTATAAAACACACTTCGCCCGCTACTGCAAACAAAATAGACTTGATTTGGAAATCGTTGCCAAGCCAATTAGCCAAGGAAAACAAAAAATTCATCTACCAACTTGTACGCACCGGCGCACGAGCACGCGAATACGAAGACGCTCTTATATGGATAGAACGTGCAGGTCTTATTTATAAGGTGAACTCCGTAAACAAAATTGCATTACCGCTCAAAGCATACGACGACCTTTCGTCGTTCAAAATCTATTGCCTCGACCAAGGAATACTGCGTATTCTTGCCGAATTAGACGCATCGGTATATACAACAGAATCATCAACATTTGCGGAATTTAAAGGAGCACTTGCCGAAAATTACGTTCTCCAAAGTCTTGTTACTCAATTCAATAAAACTTTGCGTTATTGGACAAGCGGCAACACCGCCGAAATTGATTTTATCTTAAATATCAACAACGAAATAATCCCTATTGAGGTAAAAGCCGACACCAACACAATAGGTAAAAGCCTAATTGAATATCAAAAAAAATATAATCCACGTATCCGCATAAGGTATAGTATGAAAAACCTCAATATGAACGGCAATCTCATCAACATACCGCTATTTTTAGCGGACAAAACAAAAACTTTGCTCCAATCTATATGATTGGAAGCAAAAATGATTGAAATTTGCGGAGCGTAAACGCATTACACCCCGACGCGGATATACCTCGCCTCTTTATTTGCAAAATAGAATCCGCATACCGACGACATTGGAACCATCATTGTGCTTTCGGTTAATTCTATTCCTGTGCAAGATGTTACATCCAACAATTTGAAAACCTGAACTTTATGTTCGTGAAGCGGTGTTGACGGATAGCCGATTGCGGGACGGATGCCGGTGTAATGACCTTTGATGAGTTCGTCGGGCGAAAGGTTTTCGTCGGGAGAATACCCCCAATAGCGGGTGCGGACTTCGCGGTGAAGATATTCCGAGAGTGCCTCCACAAGACGGTCGGTCAGGAGTTTTTTCATAATTGACTGATACTCATCGTCTTTTGAGGTGTCGAGACCAATGCCCGTGGTGGCGGCAAACATTCCGAGATAGTCTTTTTCGGGCGAAACAAAGTCTGCCAACGAATAACAGAATCCATCGTCCGACGGCTGTGTCTGCCTGAGAAACAGGAACTTATCTATGCAGTTTTTGCGCTCCTCGTCGGCAAAAATCTCAACATAATTGCCGCTACTCTTGGCAGGGAAAATCTGCAAAACGGCGTTTGCTTGGGTGAGTTTCTCGTCTATAATCTGTTGCAAAATGCGTTTGCCGTCAGCCAAAGTTTTTTCGGCTTCGGGAGTGTTTCCTTTCACCTTCCACGCGATCAAAAACATTTTCCAATTGATGTAGGGAACCAACAGATTGAGGTCTATATCATTGAGAACCAATTTGTTGATAGTTTTTGGAGTAACGATATTATCAAACGTGAATTTCGGAGCCAATTTAAGAGCCTCGTCGTCAGAGAGTTCGGCGTTGGTTGACGTTCCTGAATTTTGACGGCGGAGTTCTTCCTGACGGCGTTTTAGTTCCGCCAAAAACTCCTGATTCTTATTGATTAACGCCGTGGCAACGTAAGCATTTTGCGATGCGTCTTTTACGTAACATACAGGACCTGAATAGTTTGGCGCAA
Source organism: Bacteroidales bacterium (assembly GCA_017541145.1). Taxonomy (GTDB): domain Bacteria; phylum Bacteroidota; class Bacteroidia; order Bacteroidales; family UBA3824; genus UBA3824. The sequence goes on from JAFXZT010000109.1 coordinate 3,621, forward strand.
TTTTTACTGCCGTGTGAATCTCCGAAGTGGTTGCGCCGCCAATCATTACGGGAATTTTCAAACCCGATTTTTCCATCAGTTTTACCACGTTGATCATTTCGTCGAGCGATGGCGTAATCAAACCCGAAAGTCCCACAGCATCAGCCTTTTGCGCAATGGCTTCTTCAACAATTTTTTCTGCCGGAACCATTACGCCGAGGTCGATTACCTCAAAATTGTTGCACGACATCACCAC
>JAFXZT010000110.1 GCA_017541145.1 Bacteroidales bacterium
TCGTCTTCTGTCAGTCCGTATGTATCGTCATAGTCTCCTGTTTGCCGCATTGTAAACAAACTATGAAACAATTTACCCATATCAGAACTCAACACTCCTGTTTTGATAAAGCGTAATCCAAACAAGTGGATAACTCCACTATGCGTTTGGGCTGTATCTCCATTGGCTATTAGCAATGCTGAGACGGCATTATATGCTGCATAATATAAACGGTTGGCAATGGTTTCCCAATACCCAAGTTTTATTACTCCTTTGGCTTCATTGAAGGCTCTAATAGCCTTCTCTATGCGAAATTCAACAATCGCCTTGCGCTCTTCATTGTTCAAACTCATATTGCAACCCCCTCTCTCATAACATTTTTGTAAAACGGTGTGAAACTTTTTGAGTTCCAATCTTTCATTGTGTACATGATTGGATTGACCATAGCGTCAAGTTTCCACCCTAATTCCCTGATAGGATAACTTACTTCATCAATGTCCGATTGCGTAATGCGGTCTTTGTCAAGAAGAATAAGCACATCCCAATCGCTGTCATTCCTTGCGTCTCCTCGTGCGCGGGAGCCGAACAGGATGGCACAACTTTTTAAAGGCAATATATTGGCAAGAATCTTGTCAATGCCTTCACTTATGTTTTGTAAGGTGGTGGTTTGATTCATACTCAAATATTTTTTTCGCTCCAAAGATATATAAAAGTTTCTCGTTATGCAAAATATTTTTCGGTTAGATTTGAGTAAGAAAAATGGCGGACACTTTAAGCATCCGTCCTGCGTTATTTGCCGCCTTTTTTATCCGCCTTCTTCCAAATTTTCTGGTATATCGACCGTCTGAAATTTAGCACACCACTCATAATCCCCGGCATAGTGTGCATACTGCCGCATTTGGGACATTGCATCGGCGCACACAACGCCGTCGCAAGATATTCGATGTTTGGCGCGACGAAGCGTTTGCCACAGTCGTCGCAGGTGAAGATAGTGAAGCCGTTGAGCATGGAATTACTATTTGTTTATTATTTTTTTCGACAAAATCAATGCATACGCATAAAATCTATATGCCTTGCGCTCGTTGCCCAAAGCCAAAAGCCGAACAGAGTGAGAAATCATTGTGTTAGTCAGTTCGCACTTTGTCCTTATGTTTGTATTTTTCAACATTTGGACTATCAGTTGCTTGTTCATTAATTTTGAACGCAAATCCGATAGTTTTTGAATTAGCGTTTCTGCCATATTATTTCAATTTTTCCAACATTTTGATGATTTTCTTCTCTTCTTCGTCAGCCTTCTGCAACGATTCGGTGGCATCCGATATTTCTTCGAAACTTTTGCTGATTCTTGCAAAGTTGTCTTGCATAGATTCAATAACATCTTCGTCTATTTTCTCTATCACGTCATTGGTCTTAGAAATCATAGACTCTATTTTCCCTGTCAAAATGTCGGAAAATTCGTCTGAACTTTCTTTCATTTTGTTTGCAATGCTTTCTGATACATTGTCAATTTTGTTGGAAATCTCATCGACGATTCCATCAAATTTATTAGATAGGTTATCGAACTTGTCTCCAACAATTTGGAATATTTTGACAGTTTCAGTCTGTTTTGCGTCGGTGCTTTTGCCAACTTGCATGATTGTCTTGACTATTGAATCCGACTGATTTTTTACAATATCAGACAATGACTTTTCGTTTTCTGTCAAGTTAGAAAGCGATGTTGAGAGTTCTTGCAACGATTTTGTTGTTGCCTTATTGCTGTCTTTGACACAAGTTGCAATGTCGTCCAGTTTCGCGGCGAGTTCCTTGGTGTTGTTTGCTTGATTATTTGATAGATTATCGAACTTATCCCCAACAGCTTGGAATATTGAGGCTGTTTCAGTTAGACTTGCATCGGCAGTTTTGCCAACTTGCATGATTGCATTAACTATTGGTTCAGACTGAGTTTTTACAATTTCCGACAATGCTTTTTCGCTTTCAGTCAAGTTGGAAAGCGATGTGGCGAGTCCCTGCAACGAATTGGATATTCCCGTATTGCTGTCTTTTATGCAAGCAACAATACTATCCATTTTTGCGGCGAGAGCCTTGCTGTTTTTCTCCTGTGATTTCTGATAGTTTTCAAAAAAATCTATCAAGAAATACACCGCAACACCTGTTAGTATGGCTGCTGCAATCGGAATTGCCATTTTAGGCAGAGAGAGCATCCCCCCTCCTATGTTCAACAGTATCAGAAACATTACTGCTGTCAATGATGCTGAAATTATGATTTTTTTCATTGTTGTTTAGTACGTTAATAAGTTCAACAAATATTTTCTAATGTCATTACGACAATTCTGTTTGCCGACAAACATTTGAAAATGTTTTTTGTAATCCGCCGACAAAAAATCAGGTACAACTTTCTTCAAAGCTGGCCATTTGTCTATCTGTTTTTTTATGTCATCAGGTGAATGAATGTCTTTGTCTCTGAAAAAAGTTTTCATTAAAAAATCATTATTCAATGCTTCTTTGGCTTTGTCTATTTCCGCTTTAATTGTTTTTTTTCGCACTTCAAAATGATTTGACGGCTGATATGTCAAGATATTCAGACATTCAATTAAAGACGCATTAGCGGACAAAGACTCGGCATGAATGTTTTCCACCTCTTTCTTGTATGTATTAACGGCGTTGTCTGCCGCCTGCTCTGGCGTATCCAAATCAGATGAACCACATTTGTAATGACCGTAAATGACAATGACAGAAACTGGAACAGGCTTACTTAAATTGCTTGTGTTAATCTTTTCGTTAAGAGTTTTTACAAGGCTCTCTTTTGCCAATGCTTTGTCGTGGTCAATCAATATGGAGGATACTATATGTAGTTTCTCAACTATGCTTTTATAGTATTCCGCCGCATGAGCCATTTCCGCAATCGTTATTGCAGTATTGTTCAACAGAGAACTTTTGACAAGCCAAACGTCCGTTGAAATTCCATCATTTTCAATGCTGCCTATGCACTTGTTTTTCGCTGCATAACAGGATGGAACTATCGTAAGAAGATTTTTTCCCGCTGTCGCTTCTGAAACAGCGGGGAAAATCTTCTTAAAAAACAATGCGAGAATATTCTTTACACCGTCACCAAAAACGAGGATGCTTGCTCGCGTCGAAATACATTCCTCAATACTCATGCTGTCTGCAATTTTTCTTTGAATGTAGAAATTTCTGCGAGTTTCTCCTCCTTGTTTCTGATGTTGTTCTCACGGTCGGCGATAATCTCCGCAAGTTGCTTGTCTGCCGCTTCAAGTTGCTCAACAATTATGCGGTTGACGGCAAAAATTATCTTTTCGCCGATGTTTCGCAACTCTGTCTTGGAACGTGCGGTGATGATTTCTTCGTACTCCTTCAACGCGCTGCGGTACTTGTCGGATGCTTGTCTCTTGATTTCGGAGAAGACCTTTTCCTTCTTGTCTGCCTCGCACTCCTGACGCAAAGTTTCGATTTCTTTTTCCAAATCTTTTTGTTTGCGTTGCATAAGTTCGTTTTCCTTGCGTTTGCGCTCTGATTCGTTTTCGGAGGCTGTCATCTTTCGCAGTGTCTGCAGCTTCTCGTTGTACTTGTCGTCGATTGTCTGTTGGATATTGTGACATCTGATTTGGAATTGTTTTTCCGCTTCAATGTCAATTTCTTTTGAAGGAGGATCAATGGTTTCACCGAGTTTGCCAAGCCAATGCGAAATGTTGAGATAGTCAAAAATGTTGGATTTGTCCTTTTTCGTATCTTTTTTAGAATCTTTTTCCGTTTCCTCAAACTCGTTCTTGTACATTTCGGGATCCAAATCACGAACCTTTTCTTTCGCTCCTTGTTCGATATTCTCAGTCAGGTCTGAAATTTTTTTGCCAATAGTTCCCAAATTCTTGATTTTACCGGCTTGGACAGCCCAATCACCCGCCTTTTTCGCTATTTTAGCCCAGCCTTTGGCGGAAATGAACATAGTGGCAACGTCAAGAGCCTTTCCAACATTTTCCAATTTGTCCTTCCATTCGCTCGGACGGTCGATGTATGCCGGTTTATGGGACGACTGCGTTTTTTCAAGTTCGGCTTTTACTTTGGAAATTTCGCTGTCATATTGCGAGATTATTTCCTGCAACTCAGATTTGTGCGCATCAAGTTCTTCGATGTCGGCGGCGTTGATTTTTTTCAGATTTTCATAATCTTCAATCTTGCTCATCAATTCGCTTTCCATTACCGAATAGTCTTCGTTGACTTTTTCGAGTGTTGACAAGTCAAAATCACAGTTGATTTCAACCTTGATGCTGTTCATGTCTGCCAAAATGTTTGCGACATCTTCCTTCAAGTCGGAAGCAGTTTCTTGTGAAAGTTTGGTTACTTCTTCCGTAACTACGTTGCTTATGTTACTGAAAGACTGCGGCAGTTGCGACTGCGAAAAATCCGAGACAGCCTGCATATAATTGCCTGACTTTGGCAGTTTGACAACTCCGCTATCAAAATGCTCCGCCTCGTTGTTTACCGCAGATTTAATGCGACTTTCGATTATTTCGCCACGGTTTTCGCATTTTTGTGCGAGATTCTTTTTGTTTTTTTCAATCGTATTGTTCAGATTGTCAATTGACAACTGAATTTTTCTCTGCTTGTCTGTAAGTTCGTCAAGCGAAAGGTTGGCAGAATGTCTTATCATCACTTCCTTCTGCGAAAGTTCCGTCAAAAACTTGTCTTTCTTCTGTTGCAGTCTCGACAAAATGCTTTCCTGATATACGGCTGCAACATCAGAGGAGATTTTGTCTTTGATGAAATTGACAAACCTCTCGCGACATTCACGCCATTGAGTTTCGTTTTTTGTTGCCGAATCGTTGTTCATTACAAAAAAGCGGACATCATCGCTTTGCAAGGCTTGCTTGATAGAATCTTTGTCTTTGCCAATTGTGTTTGCAAAATCATCCTCGTCTGTGTTTATTAAGTCTGCCTTATTGCGAACAAACGCCATACGGATATTTAGATTTGCAAGATGCTTTATTATCTCGATGTCGGTCTGTTGCGGCGAACTGCCCAAAACATAGACCACATATAGCGAAGAAACCAGCAATTCTTCTGTAATCTTCACATGCTCCGTTATCAGAGTATTTAGTCCGGGAGTGTCAACTATTTTCAATCCAGATTTCAAGATTGCGCAGTTGGTGCCAACGTACAATGCTGCAATAGGTTTGCTGCCTTGCAGATTGTTCTGATAGAGTTCTTTGATTTGGTCGAAGGGGATGCTACGTTCCTCGCCGTCGGTATATTTGATAGTAGCGCAATCGCTTTCAGAATATACGATGTATGTAAGAAACGCAGTGGACTCGGTAATTTTGGTGGGGAGAATCTCTCTGTCCAAAATGTTGTTTATCAGCTTGGACTTTCCCGCCGAAAACTGACCGATGAAGGGCAACTGATATTCTTGGTTGTCGGATGCCGACTCAAAAATATCTAAGAGCCCCGCCGCCTGTCCGTCTTCGAGATAGGCAGCGACCTCTTTGTAGTTTTTGATTATGTCTTTCAGTTCCATATTATTCGGTTGCAATTTTGTCGTTTTCAATGTCTTCGATTTCGTCAGACAGATTCTGCGTCTTTTGGATAAGAGCGTAGGCACGTTCTGAGAAATCCTTCTTGATTTGTATCTGCCTTTCCTTTTCGGCGATGTCGGTTTCTTTCAGTTTCTTCAAGTTCTCCAACTCCTGACGCTTCTTGTTGAACACATCTTCCAAGTTGTTTTTGATAACAAATTGGGCGTTGGCGTTCATAAGATTTTTACGTTCTTTAAGATTGTTCGTGAGAAGGTCGCGAGATTTGTTCAGGCTCTCGTTGATGATGTTTTGGAGATACGACTTGGCTTTCCTGACGCGTTTTTTGCGGTAGTCAGCACTATTCCTTTCATACTCTTCTTTTGCCGCAGCCAACTTCTTGTCCAACTTGCCTTTCAGACGTTCCAACTCGCGCTTTTGTCTTTCAATTTCGTCAACATCATCCTTGGGAATACCCTTCATTCGCTCTTCGATTGCTTCAATTTTCGCTTTGTATTCAGCACGCAATTTGGCAACCAATGTATCATAATCATGTTGCGCGGTGTCATCAATTTTCTCAACTGGAACATATTTTACTTGGTCTGGCAATGGCCAAGGTCTTTCTATGACTACTTTTACCATTACTGTACGTTTGGTCACACTTGGTCTTGGTCCCATTGCTTGAATTTCGTCAGGCCACATTTTCTCCACTCTTTCGCGTTCTTCCTTCAAAGAATCATACTCGCGTAGATTCCTCTTTGCTTGGATTAACTGATTGTTCAAATCGGCATCGTTGTCGGAAATGCTGCCCATGTCTTTGATGATGTCGTCGGATGTCTTCTTGTAACTCTCGATGTCGTAGTTGATTTCAAAGATGCTTGTATCAACTTTGACATCCAATTTCGGGCATCCATTGCTGCCGGAATATTCGTTTTTGTTGAGATAGTTGGTGATGCTTTCGACGTTTTTGTCAAACTTGGAAACCACCATGTTCTTGAACTCGTTTTCCATGTTGTCCAATTCCCTGTCGTACACGTCGTGATATTCAGATTGGATTTGATTGATGTACCGCTGATAATTGTCCTCCAAATCCTCGATTTCTTCCTCGCTGCTTATTTTCGCAAGGTATTTCTCACTGATATCACGAGTACCGGCGATGATGGCGTTTGAAGTTTTTCTTACAATGTTGTTGATGTCGGAGGAGATGTTGCCACTGATGTTGTTTACTTTTTCCTCAATGGCTTTCACCTCTACATCGAGAGCGTCGATTTTCTCCTGAATGTCGGCAGCCGACAGATTGCTTTCCAACGTTTTTACCTCGTCGTCAATGCGGATTTTGGTATCGACGAGAAACTTTTCTGTTTTCTCCAACGGTTCAAGAAGTTGATTCTTTACTTTCTCACCGTGAGTAAGATAGCGCATGAGACGGTCTTCAAACGCCACAATTCTCGATTCGTTCAGTAGTTCCTGCTTTTCTTCCGGAGTGAACGTTTTTTTGTTGTGGTATTTGAGGCTTTGCTTGCTGCGGGCTACAAGTGCAGGAAGCGATGCAATAGGCCATATTTCGGGAATAGGAGCATCCGGAAACTGTTCCCTATAACTTTTTTTCAGTTTTTCAATCACGTCATCTATCGTCTGCTGATCTTCATCTACGGTGTCGATTTGGTTCAAAACGATGATTATCGAGTTTGACTTTTGGCGCAGAGATTCCAAGATTTTGAAATCTGACCGAGAACCTGGCTGTACGGCATTGAACATGAAGATTATTGCATGAGATTTCTTCACTTGGTTGTTGGTGATTTCCTCGTGGTTTGCCAAAAGACCGTTAAGCCCCGGAGAATCCACAAGGCATACGCCATCGTTTAGAAATTTGGAATCGTAGAAAATCTCCACAAATGAAATCTTCTCGGCAACTTTATCACCTCTTGTACTCACATACTTTTCGATGGTTTCGAGGTTTACGTTGTCTTCCTTCTTCACAGTACCGTCAACATAGGTAACTTTTACCATCTCCTTTTGTGTTTCGCTCTCTTTTACCGAGCGCAAAAAGTTGATGGTCGCCGTGGTTTCGCTCGCAAACGACGGTAGAAATTTCTCACCCATAAGGCAGTTGAGAAAGGTGGACTTCCCGGCAGAAAACTGACCTACCACCGTAATGGAAAACTTGCCTTCTTCTGTCGCTTTTTCCAAGTCAGTAAAAGTCGCTGCATTGTCCTTGTCGCCCAATTCCTTGTAGTATTGGGCGGTTTCTTCAAGGATTGCGATTGTCGGACTTTTGTACTTTTCGTTGAATTCTGATATGTTGTTACTCATAATGGTTTATGATATTTGTTTCGTTAACTTGGTTATCTGACCTTCACAGGCATCTATCTTGTCCAAGTCAGATTTGATTAACACCAAATTGTCTTCCTTGGATTTGTGTTCCGCCTTGTTTTTCTGCCTGTCAATCAATGTTGACACGCACTCCCTGTATTCTTCTATTTTTTGGTCATATTTTATCGTAATGGACTTGCCCATTTCGGCTTGCGCTTTCCGCAAATTGTCCCATACGCCATTCTTCAAATCAACAATCACTTCGCCATTTGGGGACGACAAGAATTTGTCGATTTGCGATTGCAATTCTTGTTTCTTTTGCTTTATCCAATCACGTTTGGCGTTTTCTTTTGCCATTTTTTCCTGATGCTCGCTCTCTTGCAATTGGATTTCCAACTTTCGGATTTCGTTTTTTAAATCGTTGATTTCTTTTTCGTTATCCGCTTTGTCGTCCTCCAAGTTGGCGAGAATTGATTTGTAATTTCTTACCGTTCTTTCTGCATCGGCGATAGAGCCTGCATACTTCTGCTCGATTTTGGCAATTTCGGAATCACGTTTGGCATCCCATATGTCGATTTCTGACTGATTGTCATAATAATTATAACTGTCTGAACATGTTATCCATGCCCAAGCACGTCCCAACAAACCTTTTTTTTCTTTCCATTTTCTGAATTCCGGTCGGGTGTTTTCGAAACTACGGATTTCGGAATTTTTTTTGTTCCTATAGTATTTGACGTTGGACTCTGCTGTGTCTCTGTCCTTCTTTTGGCTATTGATTTTCGAGTCAATCTCCCGATTTTCGTCTTTCATCCTCTGTACCTTTTGTGCGGCGTCATTTATTCTTGAACGCAAATTACTCTGTACGTTTGTTTGAACGTATTTACTGCCATCAAAGGTGTATGTTCCAATTGTAGTCAAGACCTTGTCTTTGAATACCAACCTTGGCAGCATTTTTCCCATTTCTGAAAGCAATCCGCCGTATATAGACTTGCAAATACGATTGATTTCATTCTCAAAATAATCACATTGACTTGTGTAGAAGTCGGTAACTTTTTTGCCGAATTTGTTGTCTTTGAAGGCGTTTTCTACTTCGAAGATTTCGCTCATACGAGATATTTCGCCACCAATCTCTTCCAATTTTTTTCCGCAATTTGTACGAATTACATCTTCAAGATTTTTGCGGTATCTTTCAATTTCTGCACCAAGTTTGTTGCTGAGTTCCTTCTTGTTGCTTTCGATATTCTTTTCGATTTCCTTCAATTCGTCTTCGAGAATCTTGATTTCGGGAATAGCGTTCAGGTCGGCTTCATAGACGGATTTTTTCTTTTGGCTGCTTTCTTTCACCTCGGTAAGAATACCCTGCAAATGCTGCAATACAGCGAGATAGAATTGTATTTCTTTCTCGCTTCCGGCAAGATAGTCAAAGATTGCCTTCTTCAAAATCTCGAATCTTGATTGCTGGTAACATTCCTGTCGTTTTTGCGGCGTAAGTTCTTCTTTGTCATTTTGATAAAGACTCTTTATAGAAGTGTCTTGGGCTGCAAGCGCACACCACGCAGAAATACCAAAGACATATTCAGGAGTTTGTTCGTTGTTGTAGATGCTCTTTTTGATTTCATCTGCAAACTCCTTGATACGGTCTTCGGGGTCTTCCTCGTTGAGTTCGTCAATGTGGTTCAAAACAAAGAAAAACGTCTTCTGATGTTTCATCAGTACCTTCATGAAGTCCAAATCTGTCTGTTGTATGCCCTTGATATGAAACAGACAGATTGATGCGTGGGATTGCATTATTTCATGCATTGTAATATCCCTGTGTCCTTCTGCGCAAGCATTCAACCCCGGAGTGTCAACTATTACAAAAGGAGCGTCTATATTGAGGCAGTTGACATAGACATCAACACATTCAATCTCCTTTGTAACATTCAATTTGTCATTAAGAGCCGAAAGATGGTCTTGAAATTTTTCCTTTTCGGTCAAAATATCAACGGTCAGGTCTTTCCCACCGTTTCTGTAATGGATAACGGCTTTATTTTCAAGTTCGTGACCTTTTTTCACATTGTGAATGTATGTAATTGTAGCCGTTGTAACGCTTTTTGCAGATGGCAAAATAGCCTTGCCGATAAGTGCGTTTAAGAAGGTGGACTTACCGCTTGAAAACTCGCCTACAACAGTAAGCCGAAACTCGTGTTCCTTGATACTGTCTGTGCAGTTTTCAATTTGATCTATATAATAATTGTATGCACTGACTGCTTTGATTGTCTTCATCCGGTCAGCGATACCAAGTATCTCTTTGTCAAATACTGCTTTGTTAATTTTCATTATTGATGCGTTGTTTTTGTTGTATTTTCGCTCAAAATATATACCAACTTATCCTATCCTTTTACTCTCTAACACCAGCGTGTTCATAAGTACGTTCATACTTCTCAAATCCACGCCGTATACGCGCATAAAGGCATCTTGAACGAGTTGACCGCCGTTGATGAGAATCGGGTCGGCGAGAATGTCGGTCGCCACCTGAACGCTCATGCCGGGTTCGATTAATTGTCCCGCTGAACGCCACTGTTTTTTGACTGTTATTTGATATAGAGCCATAATTATTAAGTTGTTAAAAAGTTTAAAAAATATGTTATATTAAAGTTTTAAAACTTCGTAATATATTGTGCTTATGTTTGCCTCGGGTAACTTTTTGTTGTACCGTATTTTGCTGATTTTCGGATTTTTGTTGTTCCTCCTGTGTTATTACTGACATCGAACTGTCACAATTCGGACATTTCGCCATATTGGATGGTACTTGTTTGCCACTATCAGGGCATGTAATTATCTTTGTGTCTGAAATTTTAACTTCTTCTTTGCCAACCTCTGAGGAACGCATTACGTCGGCGATGTCACTCAAAGCATCGCTAATCTGTTCTTTTTGTTTGATTTTATCGGTTATGAAATTTACAAACATCGTTATAAACATAACTATAATAATATAACTTAAGATTACAGCGATTAAAATTCCTGTCGCTAACAAAAATGTTTCGCCTTGGTAAAAATCAGCCTCGCCGGTTAAAATAAGTCCAAGATACAGCAATACGCATCCGGAAATTATGGTCACCAGACTCATAAAGACGTAACTTTTGTTAAATGTTTGGATTACATCCGCAAGAACAAAATTACTGTGATATTTGGTTTCTGATGATCCAATTGCATCGCCATGTTTTTTCCAATAAAGATAGATTACAACTCCGGAGATAATCAAAATTATAGTGTAAACGGTGTACAAAAACATAAATACAATTTTGCTCCATGTGTTGAACTCGAATATGTCTAAGTTGACGGTTGCACAATATATATATACGGATAAGCCAATTGTACAACATCCGTTTAAAATCCCTAAGATGTAATACAAAACTCTGTAAGCTTGTTTGACGATTCTACTGTCGTCAATACTGTCTGCAATTTTATTAAGTAATTTCATTTTTTTATTTAATTTTAGTTATTTTAATCTTTTTACTTTCCGGCGTCAATCCGTTCAGCGCTCTCATTTCTTGTAAATTCACGTAGTAGATTCGTAAGAAAGTGTTTCTGAACGAGTTGACAGCCGTTGATGAGAATCGGGTCGGCGAGGAGGTCGGTCGGCACTTGAACGCTCATGCCGGATTCGATTAACTGTCCCGCTGAACGCCACTGTTTTTGACTGTTATTTGATATAGTGCCATAATTATTTGAATTTTAAATTGTTAATAATTTATTCTGTTAACGTACCGGCACAAAAAAAGTGCGGACCTGTCTACTTACAAATTGTGATGATTCCGAGGCTCTGGTAAACCTATACACTTTCACAAAAAGCGCGTGACAGTCCACACCGTATAGTATGAACCACACGCACCTAAATTGTTCAGTGTATGAGCGAAAGTTTACCAGACTTCGAAATCAGAACAATTTGGTACATGCAATTTAAAATTATCAATGTTTGTTTGCAATATTTTGACCGCAAACAATGCGTCAAAGATATGTATCAATTGCGAATGTACCAAATTTTTCCGAACCTTTTTTTCTTATAAAACTTGTACAAAATAACACCGACTTTTTGATTTACGAAAATTTTTTTGCAACTTTTTTGGGGATTTCAAGTATTTAGTAAAAAATCATACGAAATACTAATAATTTGTTGTTTCACCGTTTTATTGTAGTAACTTGTTGTAAATTTTACTTTTCAAGCTTTTTTTATGCAAATTTTCAAGGATTTTGTTTTCCGTTTCGATACACGTTTGCAAGGTGTTCGTTCTGTTGATGTAAAATTATTTTATCGTTGAAATATTTTTTTTATAACATGCGACCTTTTTGTCCAAAATCAGCATAAAAAAGTAAGATTTTGGATAAAAAGGTCGCAACTTTTAAAGTTTTGAACAAAAAAATCCTTATCTTTGCAACAAAATTTTTCAACACCCAAACGGATATTATGAGCAGAGAAAAAATTATAGGTAGGGAAAAAGAAATGTCTGAACTTCAACGTAGTTTTGATTCAGACCGCTCTGAATTTGTGATTGTTTACGGACGCCGGCGTGTCGGGAAAACGTTTCTTATTGATAATTTTTTTAATTATACATACGATTTTTCATACGTAGGCGGACACCGTATGAATAAACAAAAACAACTTCGTTATTTCGCAAAAGCATTGAAAAAATATGCAAAACTCAGCCTTCAACCGAAATTTTCAAATTGGGACGATGCCTTTGACTCTTTGGAAGAATATTTGGAAACCTTACCCGAAAACAAACGAAAAGTAATTTTTATTGACGAAATGCCGTGGATCGACACCCCACAATCTGAATTTGTGGAGGCTCTTGAAATGTTTTGGAACGGTTGGTCTGCCCACCGTAAGGACATTTTGTTTGTTGCAAGCGGATCGTCAACATCGTGGATGGTAGACAAATTAGTTAAAAATCAAGGCGGGCTTCACGGACGTATCACAAACAATATTTATGTTCGTCCGTTTACTCTCTGTGAAGCGGAAAAATATATGCAAAGCCGCGGTGCTGTTTGGGATCGTTATCAACTTCTTCAAACATACATGGTTATTGGAGGAATACCGTTTTATTACAGCCTTCTTAACATTAAAGAAAGTCTTGTACAAAATATCGACCGTTTGTTTTTTAGCACAAACGGCGAACTTAGAAACGAGTTTGATGAACTTTTCAACGCTTTATTCTCAAATACAGATAATTACACGTCAGTTATAAAGACTTTGAACTCAGTTCGCGAAGGTATGACCCGCGAAGAAATCGAAAAATCAGTAAACCTTGATTCTTCGTTACTGACCAAAATTTTGAAAAATCTTGAACGTTCTGACTTTATTATTCGTTATTCGCAATTCGGCAACAAAACCAAAGGTATGATTTACCGCTTGTCGGATTTTTATACATTGTTTTATTACAGATTTATTGCCGGATTCAATAGTCAAGACGAAGAGTGGTGGAGTCATAATTACACCTCTCATGCCGTGGAATCATGGCAAGGATTTTCGTTTGAACTATTGTGTTTTGCGCATTTGAAACAGATAAAACAAAAGTTAGGTATATCCGGCATATCAACATCGGCATCTTCATGGCGTTATGTGCCTAAGAAAAATTTACCTTCCGAAATTTCACACGGAGCGCAAATTGACCTTCTTATTGACAGAGCCGACAGAATGATAAATGTATGTGAAATGAAATTTTCCATCAATCAGTATCGTATCACCGACAGTTATGAAAACGCCCTTCGCCAGAGAATGGAAATTTTCAGGGACAAAACCAAAACGTCAAAAACTCTTGTCTGTACTTTTGTAACAACCCGTGGTGTGGCAGATGGACTTCATAAAAGTATTGTCAACAGCGAAGTTACAATGAATGATTTATTTATCTAATCCATTTAACAATTTTTTTTCAACTTATGACAAACAATTTCATCACCGACCTAAACGCCATAAATCGTACTTTTTTGTTTTTTAACGACAGAAAAGACTTGGAAGATTTTACAGGTCTGAATTTTTCCAACAATAACACATCTGCAAAATTCAGTTTTGAAAAGCGTTACAACGCCTACGAAAAACTTTCCGACTATGCAAAAAATAACTGCAACGTCGATTTGAAAATTTTGTTGGAAACTTACGAAGAAATTTCAAAGTTGATTACAGATGAAAAACCCTCAACATTAAAAGAATTAAACATTTATGATATTATAGACGACTTTATTAACGAAAATGATAAGGTAGAAAATCTTTCTCTTAAAGCCGCTTTTTTAGTTTTGATTTTGACAGGTCTTTTGCCGAAATATTCTTCGCGCAAAGGTAACGTTGAAAATATTGAAAATAATTTTGAAAAGTTTTATTCTTTAATTGAGGATTATTGTAAAAAAAACGGCAAAATAGATTACGGCTATCTTAAAATTCACCGCGAACAATTTCAACAAGTAGATCCGCAAGATTTATCGCGCATACTATTGATTTCGATTGCCAGCGATGTTTTGACGACTCTCAAAAATTATAACAATCCCCAAAGTCGTTTTGCCGTCAGTAAAGATTTTCGAACTGAGTTCTATGATATAGACGGAATTTATTGTAACACCAAAGACGGAAATATTAACGATTTTTGGACGTTAGAATACGACGATAATGAGAAAAAGAACTATTTTCTCTCGCATTATTTTACACGCAACAACCGCACGGAATGTGTTTTTTATCAGGCTGTTATGAAAAATTATCTAAGCCTGACACATCTTACGGTAATGAGTGAAAAATTCTGGCGTACGTTTTGTGAAAACGGCAGTGTTGAAAACGAGCAAGCCTTATTTTGGATAGAATTTTCTTCTGACAAAATCACTTTTGAACGTATCGACAGCGATGGTTTTGACATCGATTTAACTGTACTTTACCGTGTTGATAACATTGATTCTTATGTTCCGAAGATAGAAAATTCTGTCTTGATTACCGAGCCGAAATATTTATACACAAAATCGGGAAAAATCACCGCAGTTACTGAAGATTATTTGATTTTTGAACTTCCTGACGATGTTAAATCAGCACTAAAAACCACCGAAAAACAGCTTAAAATCCCGCGTACCGACGATTTAAGATGTTATGAAAGCATCAACGACGAAGTATGTTTTGTAATTTTTGAAGACAAAAAAGTTTGTTTGGCATTTTATGCGTTGAATAAGTTTATTCCTATCAATCAAACAGTTCTTCAAGTGTAACGCTTTTTTGAACGATTCCGCTGTGCGAATTGTTTTTAACCCCGTATGTGGTTATCATAGTAAAATATAACGATTTTTTTGTACCTGTTGCTCGACGGAAAGTTTCTATTTTGTTGCGAAAATTGGTTTCATCGTCGGCATCAATTATGTATTCGTCATTACAGAATTTCATTTTGCAGATGTTGATTACATTGTCACGACGCATAATCACAAGGTCGATTTGACAGTCGCGTCCGCCGTTTTCCTTGTGAAACCAAACCGAACATTCTGTAAGTACGTCGCTGATTCCTATCGCCTTGCGGAGTTGCGGAATATGACATTTGCAAAGCAGTTCAAACGTGTAACCTGCCCACGCCCGCCGTGCCGGATTGTCGATGGTTAAAGTCCAAAAATGTTCGTCTCTGCCGTTGCGCCCTTTTATGAAACGGAAATAAAACAACGAATAGAAATCGCAGAGTTGATAAACGGTATCCTTTTTTTTAGAGCCAAAATAATTGTATGCTGACACAATACCCGAAGTGCAAAGGTCGTCCAAAAGTTTTGTAAACGTTCCGTTGTCAGTCATTTTGGCGGCAGAGAGAGCCTCCTTGCGGGTAAGACCCATATTTTTTTTTGACAATGCCTCCACAATCCTCATATACGGCTCTGAATTTTTAAACAACGTGTTGTACAATGCTTTGAATTCACCGTCAAGCAACGGGTTGTTACCAAAAAAAATTCTGTCAATATTTGCATTGAAACTAAGCGAGGATGAAATTTGTTTCAAATAAAACGGTATGCCGCCCATAGTCATATAACACTCGGCGATGTCGCAACGTGAAAAATCAACGCCGTTTGACTTCAAATAAAGTTCGGTTTCGCGGAGTGTGAACGGTTTGAGGGCGATTCTGACGGTTGCTCGATTGAAAAATCCGCCTTTGTCGCTGAGAATTTTTTCAACAATCCACGAAGTTGTCGAGCCGCAGACAATCATCATTATGTTTTTTTGATTGGCAGCCCAACCGTTCCAAAACCACTCAAAAGCGGCATAAAAATCGGATTTTGGGGTATCAAGCCACGGCATTTCGTCAATGAAAACCAAAACACGCTGCTTTTTAGACATCGAGGCGAGATATTCTTTGAGTTGCATCATAGCCGTCATCCAATTTTTTGGTATGGGACGGCTTTCGCCGGAGTATTCTTCGAGTGCAACTGCAAATGTTGATAACAAAAAATTCTTGGGCTTTTGGTATAGTCCTGTCATATAAAAATCGAATTTTCCCTCGAAATATTTGTTGATGAGAAAGGATTTTCCTACACGTCGTCTGCCATAAACCGCCACAAATTCGTTAACACCCGAATTGTAAGTGCGTTCAAGTAGTTGACATTCAGTTTATCTGCCGATTATTGTTGTGTTGTCCATACCGTTAATTTTTTTGCAAATATAACGATATTTTTGGGGATAGCATAGCGGAATGTGTATTTTTTTTGTAGATTACGCTAAGTTATCGCTGATAGCATAGCGGAATCTGCGATTTTTTATACGATTCCGCTAAGTTATCGCTGATAGTGTAGCGGAATCTGTGATTTTTTTGTAGATTCCGCTGAGTTATCGCGAAAATCAAATTGAAGATTTGTAGGGGAGAACTTATTAGAATAAAGTTTCTTTTTTACAAATAGTTGAGCAATTTCGATTAATATTTAAGGTTGCGTATATTACAATTGCTTTTGTTTTTCTCCCTCAATATAAGAAAATTTGTTTTCTCTTGAAAAAATAAGGCGGATTTTTTTTTCCGCCTTGAATTATACTCAAATTCGTTAATTATTGAGTTTGAGCTTCACTCTTCCTGCTGTCAGTATTCCAACGACTACCGTTGCTGTCAAACATAGTGCGCCAATTATGAAACGTTTGGTCTTACCTTCTTCGCGAGCCACCAATACTTCTTTTTTGTGTTCTGACTCCATTTGAGCATTGGCGTAGGCTTCGTCGGTTTTCCGAATTTCTTCTGCAATCTTTCCGCTTGCATCTGCTATTTTGCCAGCAGCCTCTGATACTTTTGCCACATCACTTTTATTATTTGTGGCAATGTTTGCAGGTGCTGATTTGTCTGCTTGTTCTGGGACGAATGTAATGACATCCTTGTTTTTGTTTCCTTCCATATTTTATTCTTTTGATGGATTTGTCCTAAGCATAATCCTTTGTTATTAATACCTCCCTTAGGTGAGGTGTATCTGCAAATGTAAATGTCTTTTTTAACATTGTGAAATAATTCCGTATTTTTTTCGTATGTTTCCGACGTTTCGTAAAAAATCATACTAAACGCTTTGACGTGAACCCTTTTTATTTAAGTCCAAGTTTATCTTTTTCTACATTGACTTGGTTTTCATAGCCTTTCAGTTGCTTTTTTCAGTTTTCAACGCAACTATTGAATGATTCCATTTGGTCATTGGAAAATTTTGCAATATCATTCATTATGTTCTGATAGTACGTTGATATCGAATACGCCCATACCAAAAGAGCTGAATTATTTGAGTCATTCAACTTTTTGAATTCCATAAGCCTTCGATCGTTCTTCTTAACAAAGACATTACTTGCCTTGTACTTTGGTATTTGGATGCCATTCAATTGGTTAATAGCTTTGATTGGCTGAACATTCAAAATATTTTGGCATGCAAATACTTGTTTTTTTAAGGCCTCAATGCGAAGTGTGTATATTTCAAGTGTTTCTTCATGCTTCTTTTCCGAATACCAAAAAGATTTTTTTATTTTTTCAAGTCCTTTTTCCAACTGCTTGACGTAATCCTTGAACGCTTCAAAAAGTGTCAACGCTATACTTTGTATGATATTTTCGGATGCGTTTACGGGTATCTTTTCGTTTCGTTTGTTCAGAAATTCTGTTTGCCTATTTTTAGAATAGTCGCTTATTTCGTTGAGCATATTTTTAGACCTTGATGTGGTATCTCGTTTCATTGCATCAATTTGAGATTGATAGGCATCAATGGCATCTCGTAACGGCTTTTGTTTGATGTTGTTTGTTAATGCGCGACCGCCAATCGCCCCTCCAATACTTCCAAGCAATCCACCGATAGCGGTTCCAATACCAGGGCAAATTGCGGTTCCAATTAAAGCACCTGCTTTGGCACCCAAAAAGCCAACACCGCCCGTTCCTGCAACATCAAGACTAACATTTTTTTTAGAAGTCAATCCATCTGTTTTCTCGTCAAGTAAAAGCCTCATTTCTCTGAACGTAGAAATTCCGATTGTAATTATCGGGATGTGGGCTGACGATGAAAAATCGAGAGTGGATGGGTCAAAAGAATCAATTCCTCCTACATCGCCAATATGCGTTAGACTCTCAGTTACATTATGAATCGAGTCTGTATTGATTATTTCATGTGCTGAATCTTTCAAACTGCCAGCAGTTGCTCCTATTGCGTCTTTTGCACCTGAAGCATCTAATAAAAATTTTTCCCAATTAATGTTGTGGTGCGCAATACCTTTTGCGAGAGTTTTTAGAGCGGGTTTGAAATGCTCAAGAACATCACAACCATTATCAAATGACCAATGCTCCGCTAATGCGTTTACACCGTGATGTAATGAATCTTTTACCGCTCCACTCACAAAAATTGCAGCTGAATTTAATGAATCGATGACCTGATCATGCGGTAATGCGTTTAAAATGAAAGCTTCAACACCAGCACAAGCAAGATTATGCTTTTGAAAAAAAGCATTTATCTTTTCCATTGCAGAGTCTCCATTGTCATTGCCTGATGTTTTTTCTGCAACAGGAAGGTCGATTTCTTTGATGTTGGATTCGACTTTTGCAAGATTTGATTGAAATTTTGTAAAAATATTTGTTTGTTTTTCAAAATCAACGGCTTCACAATTTGGACTTGTTATTGCAATTGATTTGTCAGAAATGATTGCTTTAATTTTGTTGTCATACCGTTTCTTTGATACTACAACTCCGATACCGCCAATCAGTCCTGACAATGCTATAATCGTTAACGCTATCATTTTTCACCTCCTCCTTTCATATTTTTATCCGATTCTTTTTGACTCCAACACTAATCCATTCAGTGCGTTAGCCTGTTTCAAATCTATTCCGTAGATTCTAAGGAAAGCGTTGTTCACGAGGTTTCCGTAGTCGATTAGGAGAGGGTCGCCGATGTTGAACGAAAATACTTGAACCGACATTCCCGGCTCCAAAACACCCTGAGAGGTGAACATCTTTTTTTTGACTGTTACTTGATATAACAGCCATATATGTTTGAGTTTTTAATTGTTCTTATTTGTTATACCTATATATAAAAAGTGCGGACGTATCAACTTGCAAATTGTGATGATTCCGAGGCTCTGGTAAACCTATACACTTTCACAAAAAGCGCGTGACAGTCCACACCGTATAGTATGAACCACACGCACCTAAATTGTTCAGTGTATAAGCAAAAGTTTACCAGACTTCGGAATCTGAACAAATTGGTACGTTGCGATTATTTTAATTTTGTTTGTAATATAAAATAATGTTGCGTCAAATATATTCAACTTCTAAGAATGTACCAAATTTTTCAGAAACTTTTTTTCTGCTAAACTTTCGTTACAAATTAAGGATATTTTTTCGAGATGAAAAAATATTTCAGTGTTTTTTTTCGGGAGTTTTAGTGTTTAGTAAAAAATCATACTAAATCTTATAAAAAAATAAACATGTGTTCTTTGTTGTTTTACTCTTGCGTGTTCGTTTTATGCCTTAATTAATTCGTTATTTCCCGGTAATTTTCCCAACTCTTCGGTTTATAAACCGAAAAAAAGTAAAAACTCTTCGGTTTATAAACCGAAAAAAATGCAAAACTCTTCGGTTTATAAACCGAAATATTGATTTTTTTGCATTGCAAAAAAACATTATCTTTGCATTGTACAAAGCATATCTTATGAAATACGAAAATACATTCAAAGCAATAGTTCAAATTCTGTGGAAAGAGCAGGGCTTCGGTAGTGAGTTGTATTATCTGGAACAGAAATCATGGATGCTGTTCTTGAAATACATTGATGTCCTTGAATCTGAACGTGAGTACGAAGCCGAGCTTGAAGGTAAGACTTATAAGTGTTTCAAAAAATCAAGAACCTTTTGCTATAAAAGCTGAGACAAATGAAACACAATCCGTAAATCTTGAATATACAATAGATTTTTAGAAATTTGAACTCCCTCAAATTCAAGGTTGATCAATTCTAAGAGAATTTTAACAAGATTTCTTAAAAGTGCAATGCATTGAAACAGATGATATTAAGACAAGTATTAGAATAAGATAGCAAACCAACTGATTATGTATATACCACCATTTACAGTAAGTGCAGAGGCCATCAATCTGATTGCTGAGATATCGGGTTTGATAGAACGTTACGCCATTCGTTTGGAACAAGAGGACGGATTGCGACTTCGCAAAGTGAATCGCATAAAAACTATTCACTCTTCACTTTCCATCGAAGGAAATACTTTAAGTGAAAATCAGGTGCGTGATATCATTGATGGTAAGGATGTCGTGGCACCCATCAAGGAAATTCAGGAGGTAAAAAATGCCATCAAGACATACGAGATGTATTCCTCACTTGATGCTTTCAAGGAGAAAGACCTGCTGAAGGCGCATGGTGTGATGATGCAAGCTTTGGTGGATGATGCAGGTAAATATCGGCGTGGTAGCGTAGGTGTGTTTGGCGAAAAAGGAATAGTGCATCTTGCTCCTTCTGCTGAGCGTGTACCTATACTGATGTCAGACCTTTTTGATTGGCTGAAACATTCGAAGGATCATTTGTTGATTCGCAGTTGTGTATTCCATTATGAGTTTGAATTTATTCATCCCTTCAGCGATGGTAATGGTAGAACCGGCAGATTGTGGCAGTCGCTAATCTTAGGTAAACTGCATCCGCTATTTGAACATCTGCCTGTGGAAAATATGGTTTATAGTAATCAGCAGCAATATTATGATGCTATTACTGCCAGTACAAATGCTGGACAGTCTGGCCCGTTTGTTGATTTTATGCTGAATGAAATTTATAAAGCGTTGAAGTCTCATCAAGGAGAATCATTGTCCGATAAAGTAGCCGATAAAGTAGCCGATAAAGTAGCCGATAAATCGGCACAGAAGGTGCTGAAGTTGCTTTATGAGAATGGTCATCTGACGCGTGACGAACTTGCACAACGCATTGGACTGTCGTTAGGTGGTATTAAGAAAATCATCAATTCATTGCGTGAGAAAGGATTGATAGAGCGTGTTGGAAGTAATAAAACTGGACATTGGAAAGTTAATATTTGAAAGGTAACAGACTATGAACGAAGCTCAGACGCGGGTTTACCTAAAATTTCACTATTTATGATTTTGTAGGAGCATGCAACATGTGGTGGTGATACCAGTATTTCCAGCGAACCTTCTACGCCTTTCAAAACGCTGGAACAGTACCCCGTTTGCGGACATCTGCCCTGTACGTGTGAAAAATCTAAAACAAATTTGATAGTTGTTAAGTTGTCTGACGGTAGAAAACTCTCTCTTGAAACAACATGGCAGCAAAAAATATTTTTTGGTGAAGTGTTTATTAGTCTTGATGAAGATGTCAAGAAACTATTTGGCAGAATTCCTGGATGCAAAGGAAAAAATGCAAATGGGTGCTGCCGATATTCGTGCTCATTATTTCGAGTTGCAACGTTGGTTGTATTGTGCATAATCAAAAAAAATCAAAAATAAAAAAAATGCGGTTTTGAAACTTCTCAGAACCGCACTTTATTATATGACAATCAAATGTTACAACTGAATTGTCCACATCGTAATTGAATATGGTTCAATTTTTTCAGTCATCTTTGCTTTGATGCTGATGTTTTCCTTGATTGGAATTATCGGCTGTTTTTCGTAATTGTTTTCGTCGTTCGGTTCGCCGGAAATTACTGTCTTTTCTGCTGTGAATTTGGTAATTTTGAATTTTGACAAATCAATATTTGCCTGTGCTGTTTGTGAACCTGCGTTACAAATTTTTACGAAAAGTTTCTTCGATTTTGAATCGTAAACTACTGATTGTCCGAGAAGATTGTCGTTTTTGCGGTTGAATGTTACGCAATCTCCGTAATAATAATCGCCCGAAGATTGTCCGAACATCTGTTGAACGTAATAACTGCATGTCAAATAAGGTTTCTCGTTGTCGAAATAAATCAAATCTGGATTCCAGTTTGTTGCGTTTTTACGTGCAAAAAGCGGTGCGTAAGATGTCATTACAACAACATCTCCGTTCTTTTCAACGTGAAGCAAATAAAGTCCTTCTGCCAAAGCGTCAATAAGTTTTTTGTCTTTTGCAGCGTATTCACCCAAATAAACTTTGGTTTTGCGGTTGCGAGGATAGTCATCATACTGACGTGAAGTCAAGAAGTAATCTCTCTGTTCATAATAGTGTTCGTCAAGTATCGGAAGACCAAGTTTTTCTGCGAATTTCCAGCCTTCATCGTAATCCGGATTGCCTTTGTGTGAACCCGGACCTGCTGTGCCGACAATCACGATGTCAGGATATTTAGCTGTGATTTTGTCGTACATATATTTGAAACGTTCTTCAAATTCAGGAGTGATTTTTTCCTCGTTACCGATTCCTAAATATTTGAGGTTGAAAGGTTTCGGGTGTCCTGCATCGGCGCGAACTTTTCCCCATTTGGTGTTAACATCGCCGTTAGCCCATTCAATAAGGTCGAGAGCGTCTTGTGTCCATTTTTCCATATCTGACATCGGACAAGCGTCCTGAGCCTGAGTCGGCCACATATTCCAACCGCCGTTAGTTCCCTGACAACTTACACCACAAGGCAAAATTGGAACCGGCTGCATTCCCAAATCTTCGCAAAATTGGAAATATTCATAATATCCGATTGACATCGATTGATGATAACCCCAAGTGTTTTTGTTCGGTTTGCGTTGTTCTTTTGGTCCGACAGTGTTTTTCCAGTGATAAGTATTCCAAAAACCGTCGCCGCCGCCGTGAACTACACAACCGCCCGGAAAACGCATAAATTTAGGATTCAAATCTGCCAAAGCCTGAGCCAAATCTGTTCTCAAACCGTGACCTTTGAAAGTTTCTTGCGGATAAAGCGAAACCATATCAACATCAAATTCTCCGGTTGTGAGTGATAAAATTTGAAGAATTGCGTTTTTACAATCTTCTTTAACTTCGATTGTTGCGGTGTATTTTTTCCAATCGTTGCCGTTGATTTTGAAAGTAGCCTCGCCGATAGCTTTCGGGTCTTGACCCCAAGGAGCGGGAACTGCCAAAACTACGCGAATTTCTTTTTCTTTGCCGTCGGTGTTACGTGCAAAAATCGAAAAATCGTATTTTGCGCCTTTCTTTACTAAGAAACCTTCAAAGCCGTCGTTTTGAAGTCCTGCACCTTTCCAACCTTTGTAATCGTAAAATTCTTTTACACGCTCAACATTGATGTGCATATAATTCGGGTTGTTGGGGTGAATCGGGTTTTGCTGACGCGGTTCAATATAGCCGAGCGAATGTCCGGGGCGGATAAAACGCCAAAAAGAGCCGGCTCCCCAACCGTCTTTTTCGATAGGGCTGTATTCAAACGAGCCGTTTTGAACCATCTCGGCGCAAAGTCCGCCGTCGGCTGAAGAACTGATGTCCTCAAAGAAAATACCGATAAGTTCGTTACTGATTTTTTTGCCGCCTGCGGGTGCTTGCGCCAAAGTGGCTGTAGTTCCCAAGGCAAGTAATGAAAGAGATAAAATCCTTTTTATCATGGTGTTTTTTTATTTTGTGTATATAGATTTTGGGTGTAAATTTACACTATTTTATTTAGATTACAAAACAAATATATTATTTTTTTTACTTTTTGGTGACTTAGTTAGAAAATTTATAAAACAATTCGATTATGCTTCCCCCGAAAATAGCATTGGAAATCGTTGTAAAACAGATAGGTTGGTTAAAAAAAATAAAAATCAAAATAATTACTGCATTCGCAAAAATATAATTGTTTAGGCAGAATGCAGTATTATTTTTTCTTGATAATAAAATCTTTGTAAATGATTTCCTCTTTTAAGAGAGCTTCCGGGTTGTAACGGTATTTTTTGTAGTAACTCGGATAATAATTTTTTGAGAAAATGATTTGGTATTCGCGGTCGTTATAGTACAAATTCATGCTATCCGGCCAAACTTCTACAAATTCTAAAGTATCGAAATTCAAGAACTTGTAGTAGTTGTCGTATTCACATTTGAATTTAAGAAACCGTGTCATTTTTGTATAAATGTTTATAATTTTCCGGCGCAAAGTAATGAAAAAAACTTGAGAAATCAAAATCGCAAATTCAAAAATATTAAATCAATACTTTGTTTAATTATAACTATTTTTCTTTATCTCTTTTATCAACTTTTATTAGCTTGACAAAAACAGTTCGTAATGAACTTGCCACGCCTCGTAACTCATTGGCGACCACCGCAATTCAATGCACGTTTTGCCTGGCTTGGAGAGTGCAGCAAGGTACGGCTGAGCTTGCGATGTTGTTGCTGCAAGCAGTAACGACAAGGACAAGATTATTAATAGGTTAGTTTTCATTGTTTATTTCGTTCTTTAAATTTTTCTACATAATTTTTAATTTGCGGACATTGAGTTTCAATTTCCGCTTTGCTGTAAATATCGTAATGGAAAATGTAGCCATAATCGGAGATTTTTGACCAATTTTCCGGTGTGTTTATTTCCGGCGCACAGACGATGAAGCGGTCGTTAATTTTTTCATTTACATTTCTGTAAACTAAAAA
>JAFXZT010000111.1 GCA_017541145.1 Bacteroidales bacterium
TGAACTCGGCTCCGGTCTCAACAAATCTGTAATGCACGGCGAAAATATTTTCAAGGATCAAGACGGGAACATCATTCAAATTCCACCTGACAACGATTATCTCAACGGTCTTACTCATACCGTTTCCTTTGTGATTGCACCACTAACCAAGAAAAATGTCAAGACGCACCTTGACCGACTATTGTCCATATTCAGCGATTGTGAGCCAAACAAAGAGGAAATCGAAATTGATGAATATTTCGACGATTCTGACGACTACCGCACCTTGATGAAAGCTTTGCAAAAGGCATCCGTTGACAAGCAACTTCGCGGCAACCTCGAACTCGAACAATACGAATGGGCTAAACAGACCAAACTGATGAAAAGTAACGCAGAGTTGCAAGAACAGCTTTCGCAAAAAAATGCTCAGCTTTCCGCTGCCATCAAAGCCCTTTCTGCGACCAATTCTGCGGAACAAATCGCCCAAATCCTCAATGTTGACAAACAACAAGTTGATGAGATTTTGAAAGGCTGACTGTTTTAATTCTTTAACCATGCACTACCACAAAACCATAACCCTAAAAAACTCCGCCCCCTGCACCCTACGCAACGCTGATGAGCGCGACGGAGAAAGGGTGCTTGAAGTGTTTTTGTTGACACATCGTCAGACAGATTTTTTGTTGTCGTACAACGATGAAAACACTTTTACAGCCGAGGACGAGGCGCGATATTTAAAAGAAAAATCTGACAGTCCCGATGAAATCGAAATTCTTGCTGAAATCGATGGAAAAGTTGTCGGTACGGCAGGATTTTCAAAAATCGGACATCACTACAAAGTAAAACATCGCGCAGAATTCGGAATCGGAATTGACAAAAAATATTGGGGTTTGGGTATCGGTTCTGCACTCACCAAAGCCTGCATCGGATGTGCTCAAAAAGCAGGTTACAAGCAGTTGGAACTCAACTGTGTTGCGAATAACAAAGCAGCGTTAAATCTTTACCAACGTTTGGGTTTTGTGGAATACGGAAGAAATCCGTTGGGATTCAATTCGAGGAATTCCGCGTTTCAAGAGTTGGTTTATATGAGGAAAGAATTGTAAAGAAAATTTATTTTTGACAATTGATAAATATCAGTTATCTTTGCCTTAACAATTAAAAGATTACAAAGATGGCACAAGTTGTAAACCCGATATATGATACTGTTTTCAAATACCTGATGCAGGACGAAAAAGTTGCGAAAGTTTTGATTGGAAACATCTTGAATACCAAGGTGATATCCATTCAAATGAAC
Organism: Bacteroidales bacterium; assembly: GCA_017541145.1. Classification (GTDB taxonomy): domain Bacteria; phylum Bacteroidota; class Bacteroidia; order Bacteroidales; family UBA3824; genus UBA3824. Next base: position 1,271 of record JAFXZT010000111.1, read on the forward strand.
AACAACGAATATTCGGCTTTGCTGCCCGACGGTAAGAAAATTTTCAAGTTGGATTTTTCAGCCACAATTTTGGACAAGAGCGGCAAGCATCAACTTGTTCATATTGAAGTTCAAAAGGCGTTGGAGGATGGCGAAATAATGCGATTCCGTTCGTACCTCGGCGCAATCTATATGGATGAAACAAAGAAATATCAGGAAACAATCAAAGATCCGAAAACAAAAACCGAAACCATCATTGAGCATCCGCTGCCCATCCATTCGATTTATATTTTGGGTCACGAACTCGGTGACGGCTTAGGAAAATCGGTGATGCTCGGCGAAAACATCTTCAAGGATCAAGATGGCAACATCATCCAAATTCCGTCCAACAACGATTATATCAACGGACTAACGCACACGGTAACATTTGTGATTGCGCCGCTCACAAAAAAGAATGTCAAAACACATCTCGACAAGTTGTTGACAATTTTCAGCGAAACCGAACCAAACAGTAAAATCATTGAGTTGGACGAATATTATGACGATTCCGAAGACTACCGCACCATTATGCGTGTTCTTCAGAAGGCATCTTCCGACAAGCAACTGCGCGGCAATCTCGACTTGGAGCAATACGCTTGGAACAACCAACTAAAAATGGAACGCCGAGCTCAAGAACTTCAAGGTCGCATCAACGAAATGGGAACGCAACTTTCACAACAGCAAGCACAATTATCACAACAAAAAGCGCAACTTGCCGCCGCCATCAAAGCCCTTTCCGCGACAAACACAGCTGCACAAATTGCGCAAATATTGAATATCGGTCAAGAACAAGTGGAAGAAATTTTAAACGGAGAGAAAAACTAACGATGTAGTTTTGTTGAAAAAAAATCAACCCGTAAAAAAAAACTTGCTCAAGCATCTGATGACCTTAATTTGTTGGATTAAAATCCGTTGCCGTTCCATTTGATAACCTTGTCGGTTTCAGAGGAAAAGTCGTTGTATTTGAGGTCGCGCCCTACCTTAGGAAGTTTTACAAAGATTTCTGTGTTATCGTCTAACGTTGTCATTACTTTTTTAACGATGTCAGCACGTGGTGTGAGAGTTGCTTTTGTAGCGTTGTATTCGTAGAAGAAAATGGCACAATTCGACATCACCTCTCCATCAGCGTAAATGCTTACGCCAAAAAGTTTGTTACCATTCGTAAGGTTCCAATACACGGCTTGAAGGATGTGTTCTCGTGTTACAACTTCGCCTTTTTTGAAATCACCGTCGAATTCTGAGGTAAACGAATGAGTGTGCGCTATTTCTACAAATCCGTTTTTGGGAGCGTAGTCTATTTTAAACTTAGACTTGCCGGTAGACTTAAACGTGATGAAGTCATCAACGTAATCGTTAGGAAATGCCTTGCCCCACGCGAGAAACAATTTGTCAATAACAGCGTCCTGCGATGCGGGTACGGTGATGTTCTTTTGCCATTTGTCACGAAAATCATCAACATCGTAGTCGAAAATCTGAGCGGTGGCAAAGTTGAAGGTAAATACCGACAAAAATGCGATTATGATAAGTTTTTTCATGGTTGTAATAATTTTTTTGTAACATCTAACAATTTTTTTGCCAAAAAAAAGAGGAAATCAAATGACTTCCTCTTTTTTATTAAAAAACCTATTTTAGAATCTCGGAGGCATACCGCCGGGGAATCCGCCGGGACGTCCTTGTCCGCCACGACCACCCGGAAATCCGCCGGGTCCAAAACCACCGGGACCGCCATGTCCGTTGCGTGCGTCTTTGTTTCCAAAGATGTTAAGACGATAAATTACATGCAACATAATGTATGAATTGATTGTGTTGTATTCGATATCGCTGCGCTGCATTGCCGAAATATTACGGCTGTAAGTGCTGAGTTGTTGCAAGATGTCAAAAAACTGAACAGAAACCGTAAGCGTTTTTCCCTTCAAGAAACTCTGCGCAATTTGAGCGTTCCAAACAAGTTCGTCAGTGTTCATGGAATTGTCACTGTAACCACGGTGGCTCTGATTGTGAACGTCGTTGGTTATGCTTGTTCCCCACGGCATATAAATATTGAAAGATCCGCCGTATGAAAACTGCTTGGTATCGAGATTGCTCTGTTTCTGCAACTCGTTGTCTGTATGAGTGTAATTGATACTTCCGTCAAGAGTAATCTCTACCCAACCTTTACGCCAACTGCCTTGCAAACGCTCCATTATCATATTACTGCGGGTAGTATTCTTTTTAGACATATTGTCCTGATAAAGATAGCCTACATAATTGTTATAATTGTACATCGTAAAAGTGTTGATATTCCAAACTCCGGCTGTATCAAGCGCGGTATTGAACATAAATCCGGAATTAACACCCCAATTACCGTTGATATTTTCCGGTCGTGTGATACGTCCGCCGGTTTTCTCGTTGTAAGTCACCATATTCGCTATTGAATTTCTCGTGTTGTTCATATTAACAAATGTCATAATAGTACGCATGTGATCGCGAATATAAGTGTTGTAATTCAATCTCAAATTGTTAGTAAACGAAGGTTTCAAACCCGGATTACCTTTTGAAATATTCAGAGGGTCGCTGTCATCGGTGATATCAAGAAGGTCACTCATAGAAGGTTGCGATGTAGAACCGCGATAAGTAATTTCCAATCGTGTCAACTCGTTGGGATTATAACGATATTCAAATGTCGGCGTTACGTTAAACACGCTGCGTGTAGTATCGGTATGTACGCCTTGATAATTTTGAACAAATTTTGTCTGCTGAGGCTGAAACATCGCTCCAACGTTCAACTGATATTTATCTCGAATCATACGGAAATTTACATTCATATCTTGGATGTAATTTTTGTATTCAGAAAAACGACTCAATGCCTCATCATAATAAACGTCGCTAAACGGTGTATTGATTTTTGATAAATAATTATTCCATTTACGGTAATCTTGTTTTATGCCGGAAAACGGATTTCCATCAAACAAACTGTAATCGTATGTTGAACGGTCGCTCTTACTGTATTTGTACTGAAATTTATAACTGAACTGCAAATAAGTGCGTTTCCACAACGGTTCGCTGTATGAAAGTTGAACGGAATAATTCCAATTATCAGAAGGTGTCATATTATAACGGTTTGTATAATAAGTGGAATCGTTGCCCGCTGCCGTCTGAATCTGATACAAAATAACATCGTTTGTTGAGATTGACTTGTTGTCAGAATCAGTGTAACCGCCCTCGCCGCTAAGTGTGATGTTACGACCTTCGTTATTAAGTTTGCGGTTTAATTGCAATGTTCCGTTCATCTTTTTGCTAGAACCGTATGACAAATTGCCGTTTCTACGATAGTTAACCATAATAGAATCAGAGGCAAGAGTTTCAATCGAAGCCATCTCCAACGGGTCAAAAACATACAAATACGGGTCAGAATTGTACGAAGCCGAAAGTCCCGTTGTACTGCCGTCGTTGGTTGAATATGAAAAAGTCGGACGGAACATGATATTGGTCATAGAATCGGGCTGCCACTCCAAACGGCCCTGCAAATTCCAACTGTCAGAACGGGTATATTGTTGATTTAACGAATTGGAAAATGCTCCGACTTTACTTACAAAACTTTCAACGGATTGTCTGCTCCAAATATCGCCGTCGCTGTGATTCCAACGCACGCTACCGTCGATTTTCAGTTTGTTTTTCTCTTCATAATTGTAGTTTAAGCCAACCATTTTAGATGCATTGAGACCGTTACCGCCGCCGAAACCTCGTCCGCCGCGTGGTCCGCCGCCAAAACCTCTATCGTTAACGTTATTAGCGTTAGTGAAAAGCATAATACGCTGTCTGTCAGCAAAAAATGCTCCCATTCCACGCCAAGCATAACGGTCTTTGGTTCCGATTCCCAAATCCAAATTTGTAAAACAACCCTTGTTCATACCCGGTTTTAATCCGAAGTCCAAAACAGTCTCTTCGTTACCGTCTTCGATACCCGTAATACGCGCCATATCACTCTTTTGATCGTATGCTTTTATCTTGTTGACAATCGAAGTCGGAAGATTTTTCATAGCGGTTTTAGTGTCGCCGGTCATAAATTCTTTGCCGTCAACAAGGATTTTTTTCACTTCTTTTCCGTTGATTGTAATTTTACCGTCATCATCAATTTCTGCGCCGGGAAGTTTTTTTACAAGTTCCTCTATTGCAGAGCCTTCTGCGGTACGGTAAGCGTCGGCATTATAAACAAAAGTATCTTGTTTTACCGTCATTTTTGCTGCATAAGCCGTAGCAACAGCCTCGCCTAATTCAATAGCAGCAGGTTTCATAACGAGTTTACCGAGGTTAACATTTTTTCCCTGTTTTATTGCAGCTGATTTTATAATCGGGTCAAAACCAATGCTGGTAATTTTTATTATAAAATCGCCGTCAGAAGGGGCATTCATTTTGAAAATACCATTCTGATTACTAACAGTTCCGGTTACAAACGAGCTGTCAGTTTTTAGTAATCTTACTGTAGCCTGATACGCAGGCTCTTTGGTGTCGCCGTCAATTATGACACCCGAAATTTCTCTTTCTTGTGCAAATGCCGTGACAATCATCGTAAATAATGTCATCACAAGCGTAAAAACTTTTTTCATTCTTTTTATCTTTGGTTTAAGTATATTTTTGACAAAGAATCTTAAAAAAAGTTTAATTATTTTCAAGAAAAGTTTTTCAGGTGAATCATACTAAATTGAAATTCAACAACATCCGATTTCATTTTTTACAAAAAAAATGTCAAAACTTGTAAATTTCTTCTTGTAACTTTTCTAAAAACTTCGCCGCATGTCCGCCGTCCATCTGAACGTGATGAAATTGAAACGAGATTGGCAAAACAACCTTGAACCAATGTTTTTTGTATTTTCCCCACGACAAAAACGGATTGTTGTAAATGCCGGTATATTGATTTACAATACAATCGAGTTCTGTACCAATCACAGCCGACGTTCCGATAATTGCCGCTTCTTCTTCAAGGATGTTTTGACATGACTCTTTTGCGGATTGCGTTATTGAATTATAATCGTTGTTAAACTTCTGAAAATCATTTGTGTAAGGAATATCACAGAAACTTAGTCCGCCGTTCTTATTGTTGACAATTGTATTGAGCGCAATACGGTCGTAACGGTAAAGTTTACCATTTTCGGGCAACGTGTAAAATTCCGCTACACTACTTGCAGCACGGCAAATACACCAACACAGCAACATATTGAATTTTAAACCCTTACGTTTACTATTACGATAAAGACGCGTAACATCAAATGTTTTAACCACTGTAACCATCGGCATCGGTGACGACATCCAAATTTCAAAAGCAATTGCACGCGAAGTTTCTTTTGGATTGATTTCTGTTTTCATCGTTCAAATTATTTTTGAAAATAATTATTCAAAGACAATTGCATCGCAGCCACGCCGTCTTCAAAATCGGTCTGAACAAAACCGATTCGTTGGTATAGCGCGTAGGCAACCGGCATTACTTCGGGACGGGTTGTAAGTTTAACTTCCTTGTAGCCAAGCGATTCAGCACGTTGGAACATCGCATCCAACATCTTTCTCGAATAGCCTTTGCCACGATATTCGGGCTTAACATACAGGCGTTTTACTTCGGCGATATTGTCGTCCACTTTTTTAAGCGCAACCGTTGCAATTGGCGTTTCATCTTCAAAACCAACGAGAATCGTCCCGCCTTTGTAAAATGTTGCCAAATCTGCTAATTCTTTTTCAAAAGAAACAAAGCATCCTTCCGCACCCTTAATTTGTGAATATTCTACAAAAAGGGATTTGATGATGTCGTAATCTGTTGATGTTTTTACTTCAAAATTTTTCATAATTATATAATTTTTATTATTTACAACTTCCGAATTGTATTTTATCCAATGCGTTAATAAGTCCGTTATAATCAATAGTTTCTAACGGTTGTTTGCCTTGTGCGTAACTACAAAAGTTTACCTTTTTGTCCCACGAAACTGAGCAAAAATTATCGGGCGGAGTACATTTAAGAAGGCATGACGGACTTTGAAACGGTTTTCCGTCAGCAATATACAGCAACGTTTTGGGATCGGGAGTTTCGGAAAAACGTTGCGGAATCAGGATTATTTGTTTTGGTGTTAAAAGTCCGTCGGTCAAAAGCGAATAAACACGTTTGCAATTTTCCGCTTTGTTTTTGTTTATCAACAAGTTGACGCCAACGGTAATGTCGGTTTCAGAGGTGATTTTTTCCAACATTTTTATAACACGCGAAACCTCGTTTTCGTTGTCAGGAAAATGAATTGTAAGATGAATTTTATCTGGTCTGTGGTTTTTCAGACGGAAAAAAACATCGGCATTTTCAAACGGCAAACCGTTAGAGGTAACAGACAGATACACAACAGGTTGAATTGCAGAAATAATTTCAAAAACGCCGTCAAATTCAAACGGTTCGCCACCGCCTAACGAAACGGCTTCAATTCCGTTGTCAGCGCAATCTTTCACAAAGTCAACAACCTGATTTGCAGTCCACTGTGTATCGCCGGATTTTGAACTTCTGTTATAACAAAACCCGCAACCCTTACTGCAAAAATTAGAAAGGTCTATCGACAGAAGTTTTAGATTTTTGTATTTCATTGTCTAATGATTTTTCGTTATATATTAACTCTTCAACTTCTTTTTCTGTTAGTTTTATAGGAATTTTCATGCCACGGTATTCGCGGTTGGCATAATCCATAATTTCGTCGTGATGAGCCTCAATTTCCGAAAATAAATAAAACGGAAATTTTTGACCACAGATTTCAATTTCGTGATTTCCTACTGCAAAAAACTTTTCAACTATTAACATCACTTCATCGTCAATAATTAAAAGATAAGGATTCAAAAATTTTATTACTTTTTCAATCGGGTTTTTCTGAAACCTTTTAATTCTTTCTTTTTCGGACAATTGTGTGATATAATCTTTTTTCTCTCTCCAAAACAATTTTATGCTTAATTCATCATCCGAAAAAGCAGACATTGCAGCAAAATTCCCTTTTTTATAATCAATTTCTGCCTTAGGGCTGCCTGAATACTCTAATATCAAAACCGTACAATAATAAGCACATTGATTAATATAAAAAGGTTCACTTTTGGATAGCGGTAAACAATTCAAATAATATGCAAACGCTCCTTTTCCGTCGGATAGTTTATAATAATCAAATTTCAATTGCTCTTCCGGTGAAATGTTGAATGAAAAAAATTCAAAATCGTCATCTGCCCATTTTGCCCAATCGGAAATATAGTAATCTGCGATTTGCAATGTATCTGTTTCTGAGAATTTAATTGGTAGTTTCAGAATCTCATTCTGTGCTTTTTCTGGTAATTGAGAAACTTTTACAGGATATTCAGGCTTTACAACACGAGCAATTGGCAATTTTCTCGAATAGGATTGCTTATAAACATAGAATGGAACTTTTCTAAACTCCATATCATCAAAATTAATATACGTCTCGTAATTGCTTGGTATATAATAATCAATTATTCTTATATCTTCCAATGTTTTCAAAAGAAGATTGGATGGATTTTCAATAAAATCAATATAATACAGACCTAAGTTTCGTGAAAGACACGTAACTTCTTTTTCGTTGTTTTTAGAAACGATTTCTTGGAAAAACACATTCTCATTTTCTGGGTTTATCTTAACAACAGAATAGCATAACAAATCGGTTGGTTCTCCTTTTTTATAAGATTTGTCATAAAACTCCAATGCTTGATTGTCTGTCAAATTTAATTTTCGCACTGGAATTGATGTGTCCTTTTCAGTAAATGTATCAAATAAAAATTCAGAAATACAAGTTTGCGTATTGGATATATTTTCAGGTACAGGTCCATTATCTTCAAACTCAATTATTGCTACCTCACCATTCTCATCGGCATAAAACCAAGCCGTTGACATCGAGTGCGTTGCGGGATATTCTTTTGTTGTTTTCATAATTATTACTTCTTACAATTAATTGACAAAAGTCGCTCTTTATTTTTTCGACTTCAAATTCTCAAATGCTACAACATTGTTGCCAATAATCATAGCTACTTTTTGACATCGTTCCATTTCAGCACAGTCGCCGCAAGTATCAAAACCTTTTTGTAATCCGCATCGACGAATTGTGCAAAAGCATTCGCAAAAGACTGTTTTTCTGCCATTTACACGACAACCGTCACAATTGATTTGCTCGGGATAAATCTCGATGTTGTTCAACTTCGACCAAAGGTCGGCTGTCTTTTGACGAAGTACATCGTCGTTGTTTTGAGTAGCGATATAGGCGTCACACTTTTCACAGTCGAGACCGCAGAAAGCTATCATTTTGTTCATAATCAAATAATTTTCACATTTAAAAACACCTCATCCTCTCCTGCCCTATTCAACTTGATTTCGTTGTATTTTTCAACACTGAACGTTGACGAAATCTTATCATAAAAAACCGATACTTTTTCTTTTTCGATGTCAATTTGCAAAATATGATAGTCCTCAGCGAACTTTTTGTAATCGACAATAAAACCGAAGTTCCGCGAAATCACCTCAATTTCGTGGAGTACCTCAGTGCTTTTTTTCCGCGTGAATATGTTCCAAAAGTGACGTGTCATAACACAATCTTTTTGTTCCAAAAGTAAGTCTAATATTTAAGAAAAAAAAGCAAAAATGTATCAATTTCGAGAAAAAAAGTAAATACGTGGAACAGAGAAAATTGTTTTTAGATTATGAGAAACAATTATTATATTTGCCAAAAATAAAAAAGGGAAAAAAATGACAGCCACACAATTAAATGCAGAATTGCTCCGTGAGTTGAGCACAATCGTTGATGACGAAATCCTAATGGAAAAAGTCTTAAAATATATCAAGAAACTCAAAGCTCCCAAAGCCGACCCGACACTGATGACAAAGGAAGAATTTTTTGCTTGTATCGACGAAGCTAAAAAACAATATGAAGAAGGCAAATACACAACACTTTTGCCAGGCGAATCTGTTACTGATATGTTAAAAAGGAAAGGATATGATATTTGAAATCAGATTTACTGACTTGGCTAACGATGGGCTAGTAAAACTTGCTAAATCCGAACCTCGATGTTTTCAAAAAGCATTAAGCCATATCGACGAACTCAAAGAGCATCCACGCATCGTCACAGGACATCCGGAACAACTATCGGGCGACCACACCGGACAATGGAGCCGTAAATAAATAACGCATTACATCAGCCAATCATCTCAAACAATTTTCCAACCATCTCCGCCTCACTTGCATCTGCCTTTAATCCGTAGAGCGACAAAACCTCTTTGTCCAATTCTCTGTGCGCATTGGCGAGGTCAGTGAACAACAAGTCAAGATTTTCGCCGTAAAGGTCAGCAAGCGACGCGCCCTGAGAAAGATATTTTTCACGAATGTCGAGGATTTTTTGCCCGCAGGTAGAGACGGTGTGCACACCGTCTCTACAACCGCCGCCACATTCAGGCCACGGAAAATTGTTATATACAATGTCCTTGCTGTAACGGTAACGGCTTTCCAATCGTCCCGCCACAACTCGAATCCACGCATTATGAATTATCGAGGTAAGAATGCCAAATTCGTAGAGGGTGGCGTTGGGGATGATTTGAACAAGGTTTGAAGCAATTATATCCTTGTGCATAAATCCAATTGGAATGTATTTCCTTTTTTCAGATGACACACAAGGTACAAGCAAATAATCGCTATTAGGTTGTGCTATCTGACAAAAAAGTGTCGGTGTTTTCGCAAATCGTCTTGTAGCCTCAGCCTTACTAGATAATCTAAATTCTTTAACTTGTTTTACACGTTCAGTAACCAATGAAGATTTCGCAATTTCCATTGGATTAGCATCTAAGAGCCATAAACAATAACGTTGTTTATTATTTATAAATTCTTCGGCACCAATGTATTTACGAATCCATTGTTTTGAAATTGGTTCCATTGTTTCAAACTCGTATTTTTGTTCGGGCATGATTACAAATGCACCTCCATCGCGTGGCATACTTCCGAAATACATTTCAGGCACATCTCCAATTGGATTGTTGCGACTTTCAACAAAAACATTTGGTCCGTCGAGAAGATATGCGTTGATATTTTTTGCGGTTTCGATTGTGCCATCGGCATTGTAGATGCGGCGGGTTGGTAGAGACGGTGTGCACACCGTCTCTACACCGGCAACCGAAAATCCGACAATCACACAATGCACGTGCGCCATTCCCATAGAATCGCTTTCCCAACGGAATGTGCGGTAGGCAAAATCTATCGTTAAACCGCCTTCCATCAATGGTTTCCAAAGGTTGGCTACCTGTTCGCCTTGACAAATAGAATTGGTGGAAACAAAGGCGCAGCGGATCTTGTGATTTAGTTTTATGAAATCAAAAGACTTTTTATACCAACAGCATACATAATCCATTTTTCCTGCATTCTTCCATTTTTCACCCAAACAATCTATCATATCTTTCTTTTGTTCGCGTGATTGTTGCATTGCGCCCACAAACGGCGGATTTCCGACAATATAATTCAATTCTGACGGGTTTACATAATTCTCCCAATTGATTCGTAAAGCGTTGACTTTGTGGATAGTGTCGATATTGCAGAGCGGCAATTCGGCAATGTTTTCACCGAGGATTTGCTGCGTTTCGTGGAGCATTTGGTTTTGCGCAATCCACAGCGCGGTCTTGGCGGTATCAACGGCAAAATCGTTGATTTCAAAACCGTAAAACTGCGACAGGGATACCTTGATGGGGTTTTCGTTCAATGAAAATCCCGCCGTGTGCAATTCGTACAGGATTTTGTTTTCCAAACGTCTCAGTTCCATAAAACAATACGTCAGGAAATTGCCCGAGCCACACGCCGGGTCGAGGATTTTTAGCGATGCCAAGTCGTTTTGAAGTGCGAACAATGCGTCGCGTTTGCCATTAAGGTCGGGAATACGAATTGCATCTTCAAGTCGTTGGCGGAATCTATTAAGAAACAACGGAGCGAGAGCCTTGTCGATGTTATCGGTGGTGGTATAATGCATACCGCCTTCACGACGATCTTTTGACGAAAGTGTACTTTCAAACATCGCTCCGAATATTGCAGGATTTATCGGACTCCAATCAAAACCAAGCGAAAACTTTTGCGTAATTTTGAAAGCAATATTTTCAGAAAACTTTGGCAACTGTGTTTCGTTGGCAAAAAGACCTCCATTGGTGTATGGAAATTCATTGAGACCTTTTTCTTCGGGATCACGTTTTTTTGTAGGAGTATTAAGCACTTTCCCCAAAAAAATTTTATTGAATTTGCTGATAAAATGAAAACAACTGAAAGAAATATTTCAGACAAAATCATTAAATCAGCAAATTTCTACACAACATAAAAACTATTCCCCATTCATAAACCTGTCGCCTCTTAATTGACGGATACGCTTGTGGGCATAGTTAAGCGCAACGCTATCATCGGAGAGGTCTACAAATTGACTGAGATATTCCATCTCTTTTCGGGTATTTTTTAGCATCTTATAACATGTACTTATTCTGTATGACAGAGCAGCATCTATACCGGTTAAATCTTTGATTTTTAGATAATAATCGAGAGCCTTACGCCAATTTTTGTATTCGTAATATTCCGCCATACTGTAATATATGATTTTCAAAGACTTAGAACTGGGCTGCATTAAATTAACTGCACGGTTAAGATTCTGAGAGCCTGCAAATTTCAACGAATCAATTTTCATCTGCACAAGTCCTAACTGCATAAGCACGTTTGGATTTTGGTTGAGAGTTAATTCATTAGCAATAGTCAGATTTTCAAGAGCTTTTTTATATTGTCCGACGTACTTTGCAGCAAAGCCAAGAAAATAATAATTGAAAGGCGAAACTCCTCCGGCGGCAATCACTCTTTCGTATTCTCCAATTGCAAAATCGTAATTTCCGTTGTACAAATATGCCTTTGCTTTCAACTCGTTGATACTAAGATTTGTAGAATCGATTTCGCAATATTTTGAAAGGCAATCTAATGCTACACTGATGCTATCCATACTCATAAGATTTTGAGCGATATTAAGCGTATTAGTTTGATTAAGAGGATTTTTATTGAATAACATCCTTTGATAAACAAGTTGTTTTTCGGGTTCGGCACCGGCATTTTTAAGACTTCGAGTAAGAAGAAAAAGATCGCTTTCAAGCGTGTCGGGACTGAGTACCGAAAAACAGATATCGGAACATCTCTTGTAATAACCTCTGTAGAAATAACATACAGCAAGGTTGCGTTGCAACGTATCGCTCGGACGGATATTTGACGCCATTTCCAAATATCGTGTTGCATTAAAATAATCAGTTTTTTCGATACTACTTTTTGCAGCTGAATACAATGATTTCCAATCTGTTGTATCAACTTCTTGTTGAGCTTTGGCAGAAAAAGTCATCACTGCCAAAAGTGATAATAAAATAGTGTGTTTCATACTTTAATAATTTAATTTTCGACAAATATAATGATAATTATGTGTAATTACAAAAATAATTCAACAACAATTCAATAAAAAAAATAAAGCAAATTATAAAAAACATTGAAGTTTCAACTTAACTAAAAAATTTTGACAATTTCAAGTTTTTATATTACATTTGCATAAAACAAACTACTAAATTCCAATTTTTATGAAATACACATTAAAACAAATTATTGACCGATACAATAGCGGTGAAAAAATCGATTACGTGATGTTTTGGGAAAATTTAGAAGATCCCGGAAAAGTTACAAAATCGTGTTTAAGCAATTGGTACGAATGCAGTTTTTATGTCGGCGGTACAAAATTTTTCACCACCGAACAGTACATGATGGCTCAAAAGGCTTTGCTTTTCGGTGACAAAACAATTTACGACGAAATTATGAAAGCTCATGATCCGAAAACTTTTAAATCTCTCGGCAAAGAGGTAAGACATTTTAACCCGACATTTTGGGACGAAAACAAATGTAGAATTGTTTTTGAAGGTAATCTTGCCAAATTCTCTCAAAATCCTAAATTGAAGGAATTTATACTTTCCACCAAAGACGCGGTACTTGTTGAGGCTTCTCCGCTGGACAAGATTTGGGGCATCGGTCTGAATCGCGAAAACAAAGATTCTCAAAATCCGAACCTTTGGAAAGGCGAAAACAATCTCGGTTTTACACTTATGGAAGTTAGAGATGCGATAAAAAGCTGAAATTTTCAGATTTTTTCATCTACAATCTAAAAAATTAACAAAAAAATGTTTAAACAAATTAAACCATTCGTAGTTTTATCATTCTAATACATGAAAACAAAATAAATAAACATGTATAGAAAAATAATTTTTGGTGCTGCACTTGCACTTATGACATTTTCCGGATGCAACACTGAATGTTGCAAAAACAATTCTAACGTGTCATCAACTTCATTCGACGAGGTTTTGATGTCACGAAGAAGCATCCGCAATTACGATTCTACAAAATCAATTTCAGAAGCCGAAGTTCGCGAACTCTTGAAATCTGTTCAAGAAGCTCCGTCGTGGGCAAATCAACAGCCAACAAAATATTATGTTGCAATGAGTAGCGAGAAACTTGCTGAAGTTCAGAATCTTGTAGGTCGCAACAAGGAACGTATCATGGGCGCACCTGTGCTAATTGTTTCAACATTTGAAAAAGGTAAATCAGGATTTTTTCAAGGTAACGCAGCCAACGAAATCGGCGACGGCTGGGGAGCTTACGACAACGGCTTGAGCAACTGCTATTTGATTTTGAAAGCCAGAGCCATGGGTTTTGATACTTTGATTATGGGAATGAGAGAATCGGATTCTCTGAGAAATGTTTTCCAAATTCCTGAAAACGAAACTGTTATGGCTGTAATTTCGTTGGGATACAGAGCCGGTGAACCTGCTCAACCTCAACACAGACCTTTTGACGAAATTGTGAAAATATTTTAAAACCTAATTATAAGAATAACAATTTTATTTAACAGAACGTTTACTAAAAATCCCGGTTGGAAAACTCTTGAAAAAACAACGATGTAACTGCTTTTTAAGTGCTATCCGCCGGGATAATTATAAAAAAAATTAATAACGGATTTTATTGTCGTAATTGTTCCAAACGCTGAAAACTTCCCTACCCTGCTCTCTCAACGCATTGAAAGACGGAATTTTACGGTCTTTAGGATCGAGATCCAATTCTTTGTAAATAAAATCATCGTCAAAACCGCCCCAAGCAGCATCTTTTCTGTTGGCTGCAAAATAAATAGTTTTGATATGCGCCCAATAAATCGCGCTCAGGCACATCGGGCAAGGCTCACTCGAACAATAAATATCGCAACCGTCAAGCATAAATGTACCGAGTTTTTTACAAGCCTGACGAATACAATTTACTTCAGCATGAGCAGTAGGATCGTTATCAAGTGTTACCGAATTGGAAGTTTCGGCTATAATTTTTCCATCTTTTACAATCACCGCACCAAACGGACCGCCGCCGTTTTCAATACTCTTGCGGGCAAGTGAAACCGCTTTGGATAAAAATTCTTCGTTCATGATATTTTTATTTTTTAAGTTATGCTACAAAAATAAGAATCTATCCACAATGCACAAATTTTTTTTTAACACGTTTACTTCACTACGGATACCTCAATAAAAGTCAAGAAGTTAACTAAAAATAAAATCCCCAAAAATTACAATCATAAAATCCGCCGAAAAGACTTATTGCAATTTTAATAAAACAATTTTCTATCCTATAACTTTTTTATAATTTTGCAACGAGAATAAAAATACTAACTATATGAAAAAAAAACCGTTTAAATTTGTACAAAGTCTTTATTTACAACCAAATAAAAATCCATACGAAGACGATACGGAATGGCTGAAACCCGAATTTAAGATGATGAGTTTGGCTCTGAGTTGTCTTCAATTGAAAAAATATTACGGAAATATTGATTTATATTGCAATTACGAAGCAGCAGATTTATTGTCAAATATTTTACAGTTACCTTATAATGAAATAAATACCGAATTAAGCGACATAAATATTCCGATAAAAGAATTAAAAATTTTCCCGAAAATCTGGACTCTCAACCGGCAGGATTCTCCGTTTTTGTATTTTGACAACGATGTATATGTGTTTACAAAAATTTCGGACGATATCCTCAACAACAAACTGATTGTAATAAATTCAGAACCCAAACCGAACAAAACTCACAACACAAATAAAATTTTAGCAGACGATTTAACATTTATTCCGGAATGTTTGAACACTTTTTTCTATAAAAACAAATGTACAAAAAACGTCAATACAGGAATTATTGGCGGAAAAAATTTCAAATTCTATCAAGAATACTCCGAAACTGCCCTCGAATTTATAGAAAAAAATAGAGAAAAAATCAACAAAGTAAACATCGAAAATTTCAATACAATTATAGAGCAAGATTTATTTTGCATTTACACTCAGAAAAAGAAAGTTGAACCGGAATTTTTGACCAAATATTACGGTCACAATGCCGGAAATCTATGTGAAAATTCACATTGCAAATATCTGCAATTATCAGAAAATTACAAAAAAGACATCACTGCATGTACAGCTTTGGCGGCAAAACTTCGTGAAATTTATCCTGAATATTATTATCGGATTATCAATTTGTTCAAGAAGAAAAAAATCACACTTTTTACAGATTTTTACGATAATCAAACCACTGAAACAAAGGAAGATGTGGCAGTTTTAACGGAAAAATCACGATTTGCTTTTTACAAAAATCAATATTCTGCCGATATCTCTTCGATTCTGAAAAACAGAGCAGAAAAACATAGTTTGAAATATCTTCAAAATGCTATAAATGAGACTTTTAACGATGAAGTTCCAAACGATGTAACCGAAGATTTTCAAAAATTTAAAAACGATGTTCTCAGTTTGGAAAATACATTCAAGATTTCGGAATTTTACCTTTACGGCAAAAATATGGAATTTCAAAATATGTATTCCGTTTTGGACAATAGTAATCTTCAAAATGTAATATTAACCAAGACTTTAGGAATTGAAATCATAAAAACCAAATACGATTTCGGAAATATCTACAGCAAAAAATACCGCTGCGGAAATCCTATTTACCAAAATATTGATGTAAAAAAGCCGGGAGAATATTACAATTTGATTGTACCAAATGTTTATTACGGATGTTCTGTCTACAGTATCAACCCGACAGAAATTAAAGTGTTGGAAATCTTGAACAAACCGATGACTGCATCACAGATTCTCAACTGTTTGAATGAAACTTGCAACGAAAAAAAGTCAACTACAAAACACAATAAATGTGAAAATCAAGTAAATTATATTTTACAAAAATTAATTTTGCAACGCGCTGTCAGTTGCGAAAATATGTCAGCTCATACCACGGCACAAAAAATTGTAAAACACTTAGACAGAATAATTTACAAAAACAATTTACGTGAAGATATCCCGGAAACGAGCTACGACCAAATCAAAACAATGATTAAAGTTTTTGATGCGTATGCCAGACTAAACAACAAGACTTTTTACGTATTTGACTACACCAAAAACGATATTGTCTATATGTCAGAGCATCAATTATTTAACTTTGATATCTCATCAAAAGAAATCAAAAACAAAGGTTACAATTTTTTCTTCACGATGATAGTACCCGAAGAACACGACATGCTGACAGAAGTGGCTCGCAACAATATCGCTTTTATGGAAAAACTTCCAAAAGAATTACGCACAAAGGTTGTGTTATCATACAATTTTCATGTAATTCAAAACGGTAAAAAATGGCTTTTAAATATCAAAAAAACGCCTTTGGAACTATCTCAAGACGGCAAAGTTTGGTTTGCGATATTCGAAATTTCTCATTCTTTTGAAACTTCTGAAAAAAATGTTGAAATTATTTGTACTGAAAAGAAGAAAAAATGGAAACTCGATTTTGAAAAACATCAATGGATAGAATCCGAAATTATTGAACTTGCCGAGTTGGAAAAGAATGTTTTGCAACTTGCTGTGAAAGGCTGTTCGCTAAACGAAACTGCCGAAATTCTCTGTAAATCAAATGCTGACATCAAATTTCACAAACGAAAAATTCTTCAAAAACTCGAAAGCGAAAATATAATGGAAGCATATTCCAAAGCCGAAAAATATTCTTTATTGTAAATTTAAATTTTTAAAAATTATTTTGGTAAAATTTTAAATAAATTATAATTTCGCAATTAAAGACGAATATTCAATTATTTTTATCAACATATATAACAAATAAAATGAAAAAATTAATCACATTAGCAATTTCAGGATTAACCTTAATTGCATGTTCAAATCAAACACAAACACAATCACAATCACAAACAGAAGAAAAATCAGCCGAAGTTACCGAAAAAGCAACTCCGACAGAGAGTTTCAAAGTTCAAAAATTTACAGCTACCAAAACAATTGACGGAAATAATGTAAAATGTGTTGGAACATGTGAAATTGATTTTCCTGTTTCGGGAGATACTCAATTGGTAAAATCTGTAAAAGAATATATTTACAGCTATTGCAATTCACCTTACAAGGAAAATCAAGATGGTCAAGCATTTGCAGATGAAGTTGCAAATATCAGTGCCCAAGGTCTTGACGGCGAGGGAATGGAAGAAGATGCAGAATTTTCTTCAACAACAAAACTTACCAAACAGTTTGAAAATGATGCGTATGTAACATATTCGGCACTTTCATCGGAATATACCGGTGGCGTACACGGAAATTATGGAATCAGCGGTGCAACTTTCGACAAAACAACCGGTAAAAAAATTACGAACTATTTGAAAAACGATGGTTGGGACAATATTCAAGACCAAGTTGCAAAAGCACTTTGCAAATATTTTATGGTAAACGAAATTGAAGATTTAAAGGATCAACTTGACAATTTTGATTATGACCCTGCAACAAAAAAATTCAAAATCGAACAATCATCAACCGAACCTTTCATCGACAACGACACTTTGATATTTCTCTACCAGCCTTACGAAATTGCATGTTATGCTGCCGGAGCTCCCGAAGTAAAAATTGCTTTGAAAGATATCAAAGCTCAACTTTCTGACGAAACTTCAAAATTCGTAAAATAAAAAATTATCCCGAAAATCCCATTTGAAATTCATTCAGACGGGATTTTTTTTAATTATTATCTACACAAATAACAGCATAGACTTATTGGAAATATTACGATATAATAAGTCACATGATTTAATTGGCAGTATAATTACAATTTTAAGTATCAATTCTTTTAGCATTAAGATGTGCTGAAAATTGGACTGTTCAATTCTAAACCCCGGAACATCATTTTATATCGTTCTAACCTTTAGTCTGTGGTGGCGCGAAATTAAACAAAATCAAGAACTTAAACAACAAAATAATTGATAATAAAAAATAAAAATCCGTCGTTGCATACAAATTGTCAACGACGGATTTTTTTTAACAAATTACGAAAAAGGATTGATGTTTTTTATTAAAATTCCAATTGAAATCCGTTAGTTTTCAGTTTATTATAACTTTCAACATTGAATTTGTACAACAAAGCAGAACGTTTTGGAGTCGGCCACGAAGTTTCATCAAGTTTTGTTAAGAGTTGAAAATGCAACATCTTTTTCGCGAAATTGCGACGGTCGAATTTTACATCCAAAATTGTTTCATAAAGTTCCTGCAATTCTTTCATCGTAAATTTTTCCGGCAAAAGTTCAAAACCAATTGGCTGAAAATGAATTTGTTCACGCAGTTTAATCAAAGCCATTTTCAAAATTTTATCATGATCGAAAGCCAAATCAGGCAACGAATCAATAGAAAACCATTGCGCACTTACGGCATCATCACCACCTTTTACTTCCGAAATTTTTACCAACGCAAAATACGCAATAGTAATCACACGCTCACGAGGATCACGGTCAGGCTCTGTAAATGTATGAAACTGCTGAATTGTATCGGGCTTGAAACCAGTTTCCTCAAAAAGTTCACGCCGTGCGCCCTCGTCAGCAGATTCATCCATGCGCAAAAATCCTCCCGGCAACGCCCATTTTCCCTTGAAAGGATTTAAACCGCGTTCTACTAAAAGTACATTCAAATTGCCGCCGTCAAAACCGAAAATCACACAATCGGTTGTAACTGAAGGATGCGGATATTCGTATTGATACATCTTTTATTTTTTTTGACTTTTGTGTAATATTTACACAGCAAATTTAATTGTAATTATTTAAATAAACAAATTATTGTAACAGAAATTTTGCACCCGAAAATTACGTAAGATATTAAAAATTAAGCGAATAAACATTAAAAAAGTTTTTTTAAGAAATATTAATGATAATAAAAGAAAAAATATTTAAATTTGGGAATATATTTAATTTGGGAACAAACAAAAAATTAAAGAAAAAAAATCATGAGAGCATTACTATTTGGCATCTTGTTGACTCTATTCGCAACCAAGGGTTATTGTCAGCTGTCAGTTGAAGACCAAATTGCAAAAGCTGACGCAATTTGCGCATTCAATTACAACAAAAAAATTCTTTTTACGATTACAAGTCACGATGCTTCAGAGGAATACCAAAATTCCAAAAAGGAAATAAAATGGTACAATTATACAAACAATATCAAGATGATTTACATCTACTCAAACTACGAAACTTTTGACCAAGAGGCGTATTTTTATTTTGACCGTGACAACGAGCCGATACGTTTGGATATCTTGGAAATCAAAAGAAATTCGAGCGATATGAATGATATAAAGTGTTTTAAATATATGTTTTATTTAAACAACGATTATACAATTTACGCATATCGAAACGAAGAACAAAAAATATCAATTAATGACTTTTTGGAATACAGTACTTTGATGATTGACAATACTTTTGACAGAGTTGATCTTAATAAAGTTCCGGTTGACAAAGTTGCTGATTTGATTGACGTTTTGAAGAAATACGGTTTGAATGTCAAGTAAAAAAAACAATTGAATTTTCAATAAAATACGGCATCAATTTTTATGAAAAGATGTTGAAAAAAATAACCCGAATCGGTTTTTACTGATTCGGGTTATTTTTTGTTTGATTTTTTTTACCTGAAATTTAGTGAATCAAAGAGAATTTCTTTCCGATCGGGAAAACGTTTTTGTCAGAATAAACAATCTGCGATTTGTCGGTTTTTGCTTTTGATTTCTGAAGTTCGTTTTCGGAATTGATTTCTGCAACATTTTCTGTTGAAAGCGAAACGAGCGAATCAAGTTCCTCATAAATAGAGTTTTCACTCTTGAATTCCGGAACAATTTTTTTCATCATAGCAACAATTTTCATGTTGTCGCAAGTTTCAACCAAAGAAATCAGTTCGTTGATTTGTTCAGAAACTTTTGCAAAATCGTATTCACGAACCTTTGCAACCATGATTTGAGAATGTGTGGTCGGCAAAGTTTTTTCCTTGTCGTTGAGCACCTCTTCGTAAAGTTTTTCACCCGGACGAAGACCTGTAAACTGAATTTGAATATCTTTACCAAGTGTTAAACCGGAAAGTTTAATCATTTTCTTAGCCAAATCGATGATTTTAACCGATTTACCCATATCGAAAATGAAAATTTCACCGCCATTGCCAAGAGTTCCCGCTTGAAGTACCAACTGACAAGCTTCAGGAATTGTCATAAAGAAACGGGTGATTTCCGGATGTGTTACAGTAATTGGTCCGCCTTTTTCGATTTGAGCCTTAAAACGCGGAATCACACTGCCGTTGCTACCCAAAACATTACCAAAACGTGTTGTGATAAATTTGGTTGGGAACATCGTGTTGAGAGACTGAGTATAAATCTCACAAATACGTTTAGAACAGCCCATTACGTTGGTCGGGTTGACAGCCTTGTCGGTAGAAACCATCACGAATTTTTGTACATGATATTTTACTGAAAAATCTGCCAAATATTTTGTACCTTTTACATTGTTTGCAATTGCTTGCGACGGATTGTTTTCCATCATCGGTACATGCTTGTAAGCTGCTGCATGATAAACAATTGTAGGATGATAAGCGTCAAAAGTTTCGGTAAGACGGGTTTTATCTGTAATGCTTCCGATTACGATTTCAAAATCATAGAAATTGAGTTTTTCTCTCAATTCAAGTTCCAAATCATAAAGCGGAGATTCAGCTTGGTCGAAAACGATAATTTTCTTAGGATTGAATCTTGTAAGCTGTCTAACAATCTCAGAACCAATACTTCCGGCAGCACCTGTTACCAAAACAACTTTGTTGACAATATCTTTGCGGATTTTGTCTTCTTCAAGGTGAATAGGGTCACGCTCAAGAAGATCTTCGATTTTGATATTTTTAATTTGTTTGAAACTAAGCTCGCCGTTAATCCAGTTGTTGACTGTAGGAGTGGTCATTACGCGCACGTTTTTGCTCAAACAAAGATCGATAACTTCTTGTTTCAACACTTTGTTTTGCATAGCGTTGGCAAAGATAAGATTTGTTACATTATATTTGTCCAAAACTTCTTCCAACATATCTTTAGGATAGATATTTACATGGTCGATAGCTTTGCCTTTCAAACGAATATCATTATCGATAAAAGCAACCACTCTGTAGTTTTCAACATCACGTTCAAGAGTACGTTTTGTGGTGAGAGCAGATTCGTTAGCACCGTAAATTACAACATTTTGAATTGACAAATCGTGTGTTCTGTGTTCCAAATAAAGAGATTTTACCAAAAATCTCAAAATAGTCATAGCACACATGGAAATTACACAATCCAAAATTACGATAGAAAGAGGAATATAGTCAGCAACTACACCCAATTTTGCTAAAATGTTGCTAATAATGAATGCTGCAACACTGCCTAAAAATGTTACGATAGCAATTCTGAGAGCATCATTTGAACTTGTATAACGGACAAGTCCGCCGTAGGTTTTTGAAACAAGAAAACTTAAACCCCTGATTGGTATTAAAATAAGATATGTAATTCCGAAAGACTGAGCAACAATCTGACTCCAATCGAAATTGAATCTAAGGAGGTAACTGGCAATGATTGAAACTGAAACAATCATCATGTCAATCATAAAAACAACCCAACGAGGAGTATGTAATTTAGTAATTAAAAGTTTAAACATGTTATATTGTTGTTTTTAGTTAACGGTTTATCGGTTACAAAATTACAGAGTAAACTTATCAACATCATTTCCTAAATGTGAAATTATGTTAATAAAATTTTAATCCGTTTGTTTGTTGTAATAACACAAAAAACGCAACCATCCCTAACTGATATTAACAATTTTTATAAAAAAAAATACAACAATAGACCAAAAACTTTCGTCTATGTAGTAAATGTTTAACCAAAATAAATTGTAAGAACAATATGAAGAGAATAATTCTGATAGCTGTTGCGATGTTTTTTATGGCAATCAGCCAAGATGCAAAAGCACAATGGACTAATCCTTTCGGCGCACCGGCATCGAATCAAAAAGCAGAGTTAACTACAAATAAATCAGCATCTTTAGAATGGGAAAACACTGCGCAATTGCTTGGTGAAGTGAAACAAAACAACGAACGAAAAGTAACATTTACATTTAAAAATACAGGCGACAAACCGGTATTTTTGATAAATGCAGAAGCTACTTGCGGCTGTACTAAACTTGAATACTCCAAAGCCCCTGTCGCACCGGGCAAAACCGGCACTATATCAACAATTTTCGATGCCAAAGAATTGGGAAATTTTGATAAAAGTATAACTGTCTATACCTCGTTGACAGCTCCAAACGATGTTTTTGTTTTGAAAATCGGCGGTATTGTAGTTAAGTAAAAGTTAATAAACAAATTTTTTCTAAACAAGCAAAAAGGCTGTCAGAGTTTTGACAGCCTTTTTTACTATAAATTTTCGTGAGATATTCGCAATTAAACTGCAAAAATCAGAGAAACACTTATTCTAATTATAAGGTGTGACAACGATATTTTCTGCGTCACAATACTTTTTAATAAGTTCTACAGTATGATTTGCGCATTTCAAAACGCCATCGGCATTACCATCATAACCGTTTACAAGTAACAGAAAATGAGTGGTTTCCACACTGATTTTAGTACGCTCGTTGTCAGAAGTCGGCGTTCCGACACCCCCGATATTATCCCGATAAACAGGAAGATGCTCAATATTAAGAATTCCGCGACCGATTCCCTCGTAAGGCTCTCCTGCCCTACCGATTCCTAAAGTTAAATCACCTTGAATTTTTGATAAATCAAAACCTCCAATCGAATAGCCCGAAACCATTGATGCAAGGTTTACTAAATCTGCCAAAGTATTAATTTTGTAAAGTTCACCACCTTTTACAACACGTCGTATCAATGCCTCGGCTGCCGGACGATAACGCGACGGCTGTTTCCCGAATTTGCGGTAAGCATCACGAGTGGCGTTAATCGGCGGAAAATCTTTTACAGAATCTTCGGTATATACTTGGCGACAATGCTCTGAAAATGAAGTAATTTCTTTCCAAAGTTCGGCATTGAATTCTGAATTTTTAACTTCTGCTGTTACGGAGCAACCCTCAAAAACCGGAAGCACCGCTCTAAATTCGTCTGAAATTGTAATTTTCATTTTGTTTCGATGATCTGAAATTTTCGCCAAAACTAATAAAAATATCTATTGGTGTCCGAGAAAAATAAAAAATCGAATAAAAATAGGGCTGCCATAATAGGCAGCCCGTTTTTTTTTGGTAACTTTCAGTTGCTAAACAAAAACATGTTACCATGGGCAAAATTACAAAATATTTCGGACAGACA
>JAFXZT010000112.1 GCA_017541145.1 Bacteroidales bacterium
ACTAGACATCGATATACAATACTTCCGTTATATATCTCTTTGTGATTATATTTTTTTGCAGTCTTTTTTATAACTTTTCTTTGCTTTATCAGTTGTGGCAGACTTGCATAAAAAGCAAAATGAGCTTTCAAAACCGCCCAAAAATAGGAAAATTTTAGTTGCAACAAGTAAATTGCAGCCGAACCTCCGTCAAGTATCATTCTTATAAATAAGATTGGTAGAAGTTTGTTTGGTTGCAAATTTTTGAACAGCATTTTCAGTGAATTTCTGTAGTTGAGAAACAGTTTTCGGGGATTTCCTTGGTTGAGTGTGCCTCCGCCAAGATGATAAACCTCTGATTCTGAACAATATGCTATTTTGTACCCTGCATTTTTTACACGCCAACAAAAATCGATTTCTTCCATGTGTGCGAAAAAATTGCTGTCAAGACCGCCGAGATTTTTGTAAATTTCACTTCTTACAACCATAAATGCTCCCGACGCCCAAAATATTTCAGAATTTTCGTTGTATTGACCTTCGTCTTTTTCTACGTTTTCCAAAATTCTGCCTTTGCAAAACGGATAGCCGTATTTGTCGATATATCCGCCTGCTGCACCTGCATATTCAAACAGCTCAGGATGTTGCAGCGATTTTATTTTGGGCATAGCAACTGCAATTTCCGGATTGGAATCCATCATTTTTATTATTGGACTTACGGCATCTGATTTTAGCAATATATCGCTGTTACATAATACAAAATACTCACTGTCAACGATTTGGTTTAATGCTAAATTGTATCCTTGTGCAAATCCGTAATTTTGGTCAAGTCTTATGATTTTTACAGTTGGAAAATCCTTTTGTAAAAGTTCAATTGATTTGTCGGTAGAATTGTTGTCGGCTACAACTATTTCACAATCAGAATTTTGAGAATATTGTATCACACTTGGCAAATATTCTTTTAGAAATTTTTCACCGTTCCAATTCAGTATCACCAACGAGACTTTCATTATTGTAAATAGCTTTTTACTCTTGACAAAAATTCATTGAAAACTAAATTGTTGGCAGCTACCATTTCTTTACCGAAAATATAGTTGTCTTCACCTTTGAAATCAGAAACTTTACCACCGGCTTCCTCTACGATAAACGCACCCGCAGCCACGTCCCAAGGGCTGAGACCGTATTCGTAAAAAGCATCGAAACGTCCGCAAGCCACATAAACCAAATCTGTAGCTGCCGAACCAATTCGTCGCATGCCGTGAGTATTTTTCATCAAGTCGCTCATTGATGACATAAATTCGTTCAACTTACCGTAATCTGAATACGGAAATCCTGTGCCGACCAATGAATCTTTAAGTGTTTGTTTGTCAGATACTTTTATTGATTTACCGTTAAGAAATGCGCCGTTGCCTTTGCTTGCGTAAAAACATTCGTTGAGACCAATTTCATAAACCACGCCAACTACGGTTTTGCCGTTTTCTTGAAGCGCGATGCTGATGCAAACGGGGTAGAGACCGTGAATAAAATTTGTAGTACCGTCCAACGGATCTACAATCCAGTTGTAAACTTCGCCTTTGTCTTTGCGAGTGCCCTCTTCGGCGATAAATCCGGCTTCGGGTACTAATTGCGAAAGTTTTTCAACAAGCATTTTTTCTGTAGTTTTGTCCACGTAAGACACAAAATCGTTTTTGCCTTTGGTTTCTACTTTTGATGAGTCAAAGGAATCGTGTTCTTGTCTGATATATTTTCCTGCTTCAGTTGCAATTGCTACAACTTCGCGGCATATTTTATTGTAATCCATAATTTGAATTTTTTTAGTCTATTTTGTCAACTATTTCTGCTTTTATATCCGGAATTTCTTCCTTGTATTTTGTGATTTCAGCGATTTTATCTTTGAATTTCCAACAGAGGAATATTACAGTAATACCGCTGATAATGAGACATGTAGCAATAATTTCCGCTTGAGTAACTTCCATTCCGAACAAGTGAAATTTGTTGTTGACACGTATTTGTTCTATCAACATCCTTTCGATACCTTGCAATGTAAGATAAATACCAAAAATCATTCCCGGAAGTTTAATTTTTTTGTTCAACCAAAAGAAAATTGTCACGAAAATTATAAGCATCATTAGAGTTTCGTAAAGCGAAGTAGGGTAGACACCGTGACTTAGAATATGACAGTGAGAACCGTTGCAATCAGCAATTTTTTCGCCTGCATTTATCACATTATGAGGAAATTGCGACGACCATGCCCAATCCGGAATCCAGCTTGGAGCTTCACTTGTATTTTCGATACCCCAACAGCCGTCGCCCGAACATTGACATCCTACGCGTCCCATGGCGTAAGCAAACGGCAAACCGGCTGCCGCGCAATCCAATGTGTGGAAACTGCTGAGATTATTTTTCTTGAGATACCACCAACCGGCAAAACCGCCGACAATCAAACCTCCGAAAAATGTTAACCCGCTGAAAGAGAACAACTCACCGATAGGATCGGCAACAAATCTGTCCCAGTTTTCGAGGTTGTGGAAAATTTTTGCGCCCAATAATCCGAAAATACCGGTTACAATCAAAATATTTCCTGCCATTTGGTGCGGATAAATTCTGAGAATCAGTTTTTTAGGAGTTGGAAGTTTCTTTTTGTTTTTGTCGTAAAATGTATAAAACGCCGATGCCAAACCGACAATAATTCCACCGGCCCAGCTACCGCGTCCCGACATCAAAAAGTCTTGTGCATTGTTAGCAAACTCGCTGTAATTGAATATGATAGCTACAAATTTGTAACCGATAACAAAAGCTATCAAAAACGTTTTTATCAAATCGGCTGTCGTAGCCTTTTCCCCAACGGTGAAAACCTTGTAAATCGGACCGATAAGTCCTTCATTTTCTTTTCTTTTGTATTCGTGGCTCATTATAAAAGCTCCTGTAATAAAGGCAATTGCCACGAAAAAACCGTAAGTTTGAATTGGAATTTGGACATCTAAGCCAAACCATTCTCTAAGAGCGTCGCCTATTGTTGCGAAACTCAATATTACAAATTTCATTGGAATATTTATAAATTTAGATTAAATTATAGTTCAAAATAGTTTGTAAAATTATCAATTTTTCTCATAATACGCAACCAAACAGCTAAGATTAAAAAAAATTAACCTTTGAATGTTGGTACGTATAAAAATTATTTCTAATTTTCGCAATCAAAAATATATGGCTAACTTTTAAAACTTTATAATATGGAAAATACACCGGCAGGTTGGCTCGTACTCCATACAGAAGGCTGTGAGTCAACTACATATCCTCTTCACGAAGGTAAAAACAGAATCGGACGCAAGACAGCTCAAAACAATCCTGACGTGTCTATTGAGCGTGATATTTATGTCAGTAGAAATCATGCCGTTTTGGTCGTAAGAAAAGACGAAAAGTTTCAGTATGAATACTTTATAGCAGATAATGCCGAAGTACAAGGCAAACCGAGTCTCAACGGTACGTATCTCAACGGTAATACAGAACGTCTTGTTGATAAGGTTGTAAAGCTGAAAGACGGCGATACTATACAAATCGGTGTTACAAAATTTGTTTTGCAAACCGCGCAAGCCGCTGTGGATGTGGAGTCTGCAATTAAATTGACTAAACAGTTGGATTATACAAAAACTGTGGAAGTTTACAATTCTAACGTTGTGTTGAAAAAACGCGTTAAATAATTTATTTTTTATTTGGTAATGAATTTCAGAAAGTTTGTTTGTACATCTTTAGTTTTAGTATTTAGTTTTTTACAAAGTAACGCTCAGACCGATGTGGTTTCCGGTAATGCAAAAACTTACGCCGGCGATACTTTGAAGATGTATTCTATTGACGATTATATTACTAAAAATGAGACGCTTATATCAACGGCAATTGTTGATGCGGACGGTAATTTCAGTTTTGAGGTTAAAGTAAAAGATGTAGTTTTGGCGTACATCGATCTTACAGTTTTCAAGGGTTTGATTTTTCTTCAGCCTAACAGAAAACAAGTAATTGTATTGCCTGAAAAACAGCGAATTGCAATTCAAGACCAGTTGAATCCATATTTCCGTAAAACCGAGTTTTACGTGAAGATGTTGAATAAATACAACGATGATTTAAATTATTTAATACCGGCGTTTGATAAATTATACAATCAGTCGATGACAGAAGTCTATTATACGCGTCGTCGTTACACAAAAGCGTCAACCGATAGTATTGAAAATTATCTTTCATCGCAGTTTGTATCTTCCAACGCGTATTTTTCTGAGTATAAAAAATACCGTTTTGCGTTGCTCGATTATACAGCTTATCATCGCAGCAAAGATGATATTGTAAAGCAACTGTTTACAAATCAGGAGATTCTGCAAAATAATCCGGCATATTCAGAATTGTTTGACGAGTTGTTTTCCAATATTTTTACTAATGGAAAAACTTCGGCAATCAGCATACCGGGCTTGTACAAATGTATTTACGACAAAAGTTACTATTCACTTCGCAAAACATTGCAAGCCGATCCGAAAGTTTCAACCGAAAGATTTGCTGATTATTTGATTCTAAAGGGTTTGAAAGATTCTTACTATTCAGATTCGTTTCCAAAAGATGCGCTTGTAGCTGTAGCCGATTCTTTGGCAACCGGTAGTAAGAGCAAGGATTTCAAGAAGATAGCAGCTTTGCTTTCCGAGAGATTTACAACATTGCTTTGCGGCTATTCTGCGCCCGATATCAATTTGTCGGATATTGCAAACAACGAGTATAATTTGCAAAAGTCTTCTGGTAAATTCGTTTACCTTACATTCTATAATCCAAACAGTTACAGTGCAATTTCTGATTTGGAACTTATTAAGCAAGTTCGTAAAGATTTTCCGGCAGAAGTTTTGGATATTGTTACAATAATTGTATCACAGGATAAAAACGATGTACAAAAATTTGTAGAATCCAACAAAGATATCAATTGGAAAGTTTTGTGGTATAATTTTGATACTGAGTTGATTAAGAATTACAATATCAAGGCGTTTCCTACATATTACTTGATAAATCCCAACGGAATTTTGGTAATGAATCCTGCGCCGTCGCCGCAAGAATATTTCAATGAAAAGTTTACTGCAATTTTTCGCAATTGGAAAAACGAACAATATCGTCAGCAGTATCGTGATAATAAAGGAGTTAAGTAACCGTGATTAATCCCATAAAACAAATTTTTCGCAACGGACTTTCCAAGTATCAAAGTTCACGTTTAAGGGCTATTATCGACAGTGTATTATTTTACACTTCCATAATAGTTTTTTTTGTGGCTGTTTACGAAATTGGATTTTTGAGCGACAATACTGATACATCTTCATTGCACAAATTGTATCACATCTACCTGTTTTTTTATTTTATATTCTTTTCGGTAAAGATGCCTAACTTTTTGAAAGGTAAAGGGCGCACAATTTACTCGATAGTTATAAGGGTGGTGTTGCTTGTGCTAATGATTTTTTACCTTTTCAATGTAGATTTTGTATTCGATTCGGTAAATTATCATGGATTTTTGTATCGTTTTCTTACTAGTCCGGATTTGGTGTATATCTTGATAATTTCAGTATTTTTTATTGAAGTTTCCAAGACTACATTCAAAGTTTTAGTAGCAAAAATTAAGCCGCCAGCACTTTTCGCATTAAGTTTTTTCGTTTTGATTTTTATTGGTGCGGGATTGCTGAAATTGCCGAATGCCACTACAAGTCAGTTATCTTTTGTTGACTGTCTTTTCATGGCTACAAGTGCCACAAGTATCACGGGTTTGCAGAGTATTGATGCCGCTGTCGGTTTCACTACTTTGGGACAGTTGGTATTGTTGGCATTGTTGCAAATCGGTGGTTTGGGCGTGATGACTTTTACGTGTTTTATCGCATATTTTTTCAAAGATACAAGTTCGTTTAAGGCGGATGCAATGCTCGGAAATATGCTTGGTTCTGAAGGTATGGGCTCTGCTTTGAAAATGATTCTTACAATTGTAGTTTACACTTTTACGATTGAAATTTGCGGTGCGTTTGCAATTTATTTTGTGATAGAAGGCGACCCGCTTTTCAGTTCGTTTTCCGATACATTGTATTTTTCTATTTACAATGCGGTTTCTGCATTTTGTAATGCGGGATTTACAACAATTCCGGGCAGTATGACTCATGCAAATTTGTTTTATAATTACAATCTGAAAATTATAATTTCGATACTTGCGATACTCGGCGGAGTAGGTTTCCCGGTTTTGATTAACTTGCAAAACTTTGTATATCACAAACTTGTAAATCTAAAACGTGTAATTTTCAATCACAAAAAATATATTCATGAGCCGAGATTAATAAATGTAAATACAAAACTTGCTGCAATAGTTTCAACCGTGATGTTCTGTTTTGGTACTTTGACTTTTTTGTATTTTGAATGGAACAACACATTGAAAGTTCACACCGGATTTTGGTACAAGTTGGTTGACTCGTTTTATTACGCTGTGATGCCCCGTTCTGCTGGTTTCAACGACGTTTCGCTCGCCGATATGCGTGTGCCTACAATTATGTTGTTGATATTCCAGATGTGGGTTGGAGCATCGCCGATTTCTACTGGCGGCGGTATCAAAACTACTACATTCGGTATTGCTGTTCTCGTGATTATCAGTATTTTACGAGGTAAAGACCGTATTGAAATTTTTCGCCGCAAAATTGCAAACTCTACCGTGAGACTGGCTTTTGCTACAATTATGATTTCGTTGATAATCATATTTGCAGGTACATTTTTGATTACAATTTTTGAAGAAAATAATCCGAAAACCGGATTTTTGAATATACTTTTTGAATCCGTTTCTGCATATTGCACTTGCGGACTCAGCATGGGCATTACCGATGTGATTTCCAATGCAAGCAAACTCGTTTTAACATTTATGATGTTTGTCGGAAGGGTAGGAGCCTTGACACTTGCAGCTGCATTCTTTACACCGGTGATTTCGCTCAATTATATGTATCCTAAAGAAAAAGTCTATATTGGTTAGAAAAAAATTAAGAAATTATGAGTAAATATATTATTGTCGGATTGGGAAATTTTGGCTCGTCGCTGGCAATTAAGTTGACCTACGCGGGAAACGAGGTTTACGGAGCTGATACTTCTGAAAAACGTATCGACGCGTTGAAAGACAAAATCACCTCTTCCGTAAAATTGGATTGTACCGATGTAAACGCTATAAAATCCGGTTTGCCGGTTTGGAAAGATGCTGATTGTGTGATAATTGCAATCGGTGAAGATATTGGACAGTCAATACTTGTTACGGCTACATTCCACCAGATGGACGAATCAAAACGTTTGATTTGCCGCGCTATCAACGATACTCATACCCGTGTGCTTGAGGCGATTGACAAAAAAATTGAAATCGTTCACCCCGAGGAAGAGTCTGCCGAGCGTCTTACCGACCGTCTTTCTTTGACCGGTGCGCAAGAAGTTTACAGCCTTTTTGACCAGCACAAGGTTGCGGAAATCGATTTGCCAAAAAGATATTACGGTACTTTGATTAAAGATTCGGATTTTCGTAGCAAATATCACTTAAATATCTTGTCTATACTGCGTTACGAGGAACGTCTTAACTGGCGTGGCAAGCCGATTAAAGAACGCAAAATCATGGATCCGCGTGCCGATACATTACTTTTGGAAGGTGACAGTATCGTTGTTTTCGGGTTGGCAAAACATCTCCGCTCTTTTGTTGACGATTAGGAGATTTTTATTTTACGGAATTGATTACTTTGTACATC
The DNA here is from genome assembly GCA_017541145.1 of Bacteroidales bacterium. GTDB lineage: Bacteria > Bacteroidota > Bacteroidia > Bacteroidales > UBA3824 > UBA3824. The sequence goes on from JAFXZT010000112.1 coordinate 7,740, forward strand.
AGCAGTCTGTCGCCACGGTTTTGCAAAAGTGTAGTGTAGACGGCTATTAAGTAATCATTTTCAGTATTATACCAACTTCCTGCCGGATAGTCAATTGTATTTCCATTGTTGTCTTTTACAACGTATTGAAAATTGTAAAGTCCTTGTTTTAGAGTGAGTTGCTTTTCCCATAAGCCCGATTCGCTATTGAATTTCATTTCGGAATTTTCGTTGTACTGATAGTTTGTAAGTTCGCCGCAAAGGTAAACTTTGCCGTCTGCAAACGGGTTGTATTTCAAGCGGAAAAGTACGTTGATATAATCGGCTTCCAATTCGTTGTTGTATCCTTTGTCGTTTTTGATATAATATCTTCCGTTTAGATCTTCGTAACTTGTGTACGAAACCGAAACCGGAGCATACGGTGTAAGAATATAATTGTAACAACCTTTGTCATATTTGATATCGTCGATGCCTAATGCTTTGAAATTCACGTTTTTGGAATCAAAATGTCGGTATTCTGAACCGCCGTGAAAAATATTATTGCCGTTATTTTTTTGATATTGAATTTCGTTGTTCATAAATCCGCTGATTTCCAATTCCTTTCGAGTTGAAAAATCTCCGTTTTGCATTACAAATATTTTCAGATATTTCCCCGGATTGTTGATTCTCAGACGGTCGTTGTTGAAATTTACTTTTATTTGCTGATAGTTGAAAGCATAGTCAGAAATAAAAGGTTGCTGTATTGTAGCACTGATTTTTGAATTGTCGGATTCTTCGCAAATCATAAATCTTTTGCTAAGAATTATTTTTTCCGGATCGTCCGATTCGTAGATATTTATGATATAATTTCCGCTGATAGTGAGGGTAATATCGTTGTTGGGAATTGTAATTGTATAATGCGTAAAATTCTGAAAAGTGTTGAATGAATTTTCAAAATTATCTACGGTGCGGTCGTTGAAACCTTCGGCAAATTCGCCGAAACTCAGGTCATCGGGATCAAAATTACAATCGCAATGTTGTATTGAGTAATGTAAATCGGAATAATTGTCGTTCAAGATGTCAAATTCCAATTTTAAAGTTTGACCCAAAACGCAAATCGGGTAACTGAAATCGCTGTCAGCCACTCTTATTCTTGCTGTTTTAACATCGTCGGCTATGATTTCTTGTGCAAAAATTCTTGTAGCACAAAGTATGAGTATTGTAATCGCTAAAAATCTTTTCATCTTACTAAAATAAAAAAAAGAGACTATCGGAAGTCTCTTTTTTTATAGGTTAAAATAATAATGCAAATTTGGTTTTAAAGAGTTGTTTTTAATTAGATGTCTTAGGTTTTCTTAGCTTGTTTCACTAATATAACACAAAACTCTGTAGCAACCCTATAAAATTTTTCAACTTTTTTTCTAATCGCCGAATCTCCAGAGGATTCCGAACATAAAATGGAAGTCCTGATACGGATAATCGTCGGCAGAATAATACCAATCGCGGATAAGACCGTCGCCGATATTTTCCCATTTGAAAAACATCAATACGCCACGGATTTTGATATTTGCAAAACCGTTTAGCAACGGATATTCACCTGCTTTGCTTCGTCGTAGCGGGTAGAAAACCGATGTTGCCGGAGCGTATCCGAATGCATCGTATTCTGTTGACCAATGTACTTCGCCGCCAAGTTGTGTTAACAATACATTTTTAACGAGGTAAAATTCAAAATATGTGGAATGATACAATGATAAATCCGGCAAATTAAGAATTTTGTTTTCTGTTGAGTGTTGGTAAGTGATTCTGTTGGCGAATCTTACGTGCCACAAAAAGAAATCTTTCATAAGGCTTACCGATTGTACTGTAATCGGTTTGCTGTATTGCTGAGGTACGCCTTCCGAGTTGAAATACACATAATTGTTGAGCAAATAATTGCTTGCTCCGATTTTGAAATGCCAAAGCGGAAGTGCGAATTCTGCGCCGATTCTTGTGGTTTGCATTTTCTTGAAATTTTGGTCCCACCTGTAATAATTTGAAAAATAATGTTTCTCAAAATACGTCGGTTCTTGGTTCAAAAATGTAACATTCGCTTTGAAATATGCTTTTACCGTATCGGATTCGCCTTGATAAAATTTCAAACCCAAATCGCCTTTTACTTGCATGTCGCCGGCTTTGTAACCTGAAAGATACTGTTTATAATTGCCGTTGAGAATCAAATTTCGAGATTTGTTTTTCATGATACCGCCTTCAAAAAATGCGTTACCGTAAGTAGTTTCGTTGTTGTTGGCAACATAAGAACGGAAATTATAATAAAGTTCGTTTTCCATACCGATTGAGCCTTTCAAGCCCGGACTAACACCAAGCAATTGATTTTCTGCAATTTTAAGATGAAATCTGTTAGTCATTTTTCTGTAAAACAGCGAATCGTATGTAATTTTATTATCCAAAAAGCGGTTGCTGCCGTTTACTTCATCTATCAATTCCGCGTCGGTATACGAGCGAAACAATTTATCATATTGCCAAACATACCCGAAAGTAAGTCGCGGAGTATAAATTTCAGTTCTTGTAGAATCGTTGATAATATTAAAATCTGTTTTACCGATAGAATATTCCGCCACAAGATTCCAAGTGCGACGTCCCCAATCGCTGTAAGGGTCTGACATCTTGGTTGTAAAACGGTTGGCATTTACTTCGATAGTATCCACCACGCCGCCGTTTTCTTCAATATACGATTTTGTAAAATTGTAGAAGAAATGTACAGAAAGGTGTTTGCCTACGTAACTCATTTGAGGACTGAAAGTTGTATTTCTCGCGTGCTGATGACTGATACGTCCGGTGCTGCCCACCAAACCGATATTAAATCCCCAGTTGAAACGCTTTGTAACATTCTGAGAATGAGTAAAATCAATTACTTGACCGTTTCTTGCCTTCGGAGTCGTACAATAATACAGCCAAGTATACGGATGATTTACTTGATAAAATTTAGTTTCCTCAGGTTTTGAAACAAAATCATCAATCGCATTAAAAAACACCACTGGCGAAGTTCTTGCTTGCTCTCTGTCGTCAAAGATATTGTAAATATAGGGTGTGCCCATATTTCCGAGATTAGAATACGAAATCGAACCCTTGTCGTTGTAATCGTAGTTTTGAAACAAATGCAGCGACGTATCATATTCCTGCGAATAATCCTTGATAGAATAATCCTCGTCCAGAGTCCAGACTTTTACCGTTTTAGGATACTCTTTTTTGTCCTTGTCGTCTTTGTTTTTGTTGCTTTTGCTCCTTTGAGCTGAGGCATTTTCTGCGGCGAAACACATCAAAATGCAGATTGCCAAGTATTTAGCAATTATCGAAAATGAAAAATTTTTGGTCATAAAAATTATACCTTATTATAAAATACGCCACAAAATTAAAATACCTTGGCAAAATTATAAAATTTAATTTTGGTAATCTTAAAAAATATAAATCAGACATACTGATAATCAGCCAAATAAAAAATAAATAAAAAAAAGTTGCAAAAAAATTTGGAGCGTATTAGAATTTGACATACCTTTGCAGCGTAAAATTTGAGAGCCGAGGTAGCTCAGTTGGTTAGAGCATCGGATTGTGGATCCGAGGGTCATGGGTTCGAATCTCTTCCTCGGTACGGCTCATAAGGCAATGGAAATTTCTCCGTTGCCTTTTTTTGTTTTTATACGGTATTCTCTTTTTTTTTTGACATTGCATTGTTGCCTCGGTTGACTTCCGTGGTGAAAAAATAATGTAAAACTCAGTAAAACAATAAGATATAATATCACTGAAAACCTAATAATCTGTAATAAAAAAACTTGCGGAAAAAATCTTTCATAATAGCCGCAATTAAATTCTTTTTTTCTATTATTTTTTTTTACTTTTGCTATCAAAAACTATAATTATTTAGTTCTCAGATGAAAGCCATAAATTTAGCGTTGGCAATGGTGGCACCGGTGATGTTGGGTGCCGGCTATTTGCCTGAAGATAAGATTGTTAACAGTACATTTACATACGAGTTAAACATAGAAAATCCTGTAGGTTACGATGGTAATTTCAGATTACCGAAACAACCCTATTATACTGATTTGTTTACAAAAAAGGAGCTTAAGAAACTTGCAAAAGCAGAAAAATTAAGAGAAGAAGCAAGCGAAGGGCTCGTTTTGGCTGCGGCATATCAAAAACAAGCCGACGATTTAAAAACTCAAAAGTCTGCTAAAATTGCCAAAGAAATGGCAAAATTGGAAGCTAAAGGTACTTCGCAAGAACTAAAAGCATTCAAAGCTTTTGAGAAAGCATCGGATATTTATCGTGAGGTTTATACCAACGAACTGAATAACAAGACTTTCAGTAATACAAACGATAATCAGATTTCGGCTCAGAAACTTGCTAAAAAAGCTCAGGTTTATTATCAGGTAGCTGACGAAATCAAAGATAAAATGACTTCGGAAAATACTCTGACTTCATACAGACAAATTTACACAAAACTCAATTCTGCCGTTTTCAATCAGGAAATTGCATTTGCAGTTTATCAGGATTCTGCTACAGTAGATTTGTCAAAATATATTAATACCAACGAGTGGGATACTTCGGCAAACGGCAATGTGCCAAACCAAAATATTCCGTCGCTCGTGGCAAGAGAACATTATGATTTTGAGCGTGATAACAATATTTACCGTCAGAGATACCACAATTTTGAAGAGAAATTGAAAGTTTCTGACGAAGATAAACAGCTTGTTCGCAAATACGAAGAAAGCGAGGCAAATGCTACTTCGATGTTTTCTAAGGCAGAATCTTTTGGCTGTTCGGCTGACACAATGAGAATTTACGCTCAAGAATCTACAACTCTCACCGAAAAAGAATATTACGAACAAAAGGCTCAGGAACAGGAACTTAACGAATGTTCTAACCTTTTGAAAGCCATAAAACTCGAAATTAATGTCAACAACGGAATTTTGGATATTTACAAAAAATATATTCCAAATGTCCGTGACGAAAAAAATACTGTCGGCAAAAATTACGAAGAGCAGGCTGAGGTACTTTATGAATTGTCAAAAACTTACGAAACACTTGCTGCTAAACAGTTTAGCATGGTGGAACAATACACACAGCTTTCCGAAGGCAACGAAGTGAAGTTGCAAGCAATTCATAATATGGAAAATGCAATTGCATCGTATCTTGGCGATAATGTTTCACCTGACAAACTTTCGCTTGCCTCCGGTGCAACCGAGAAAAACAACGGCATTGCGATGGATTATCAGATGATTGACGAGTCAGACGGTTCAGAATCTGTACCTGTTGCGAACAACGGCACTGCTAAAAAATCAGAAGAAGCTAAAAAAGACAGTCAGAAATCAGATTCTGCAAAACCGGAATCTCAAAATAATGCGGTTGTAGCTGATAATACCTCGAAACCTGCTGATAACAAAGCAGATAAAACTTCGGGTAAAAACAATAGCGGTAACAATTCAAATATAAAACCGTCGGGTAAAACCGGCAACGAAACTGCTAAAAACAATAATTCAGGCAAGTCAACTTCAAAGAACGGAACTAACAGCAACAAAAATTCCGGTGTAGAAAAAGCCGAAAAAGCTCCGGTTGCAAATTCCAATGCGGCAGTGGTTTCCACTTGGTATTACACTCGCAGCGACGAGAGATTGAAACCGTATTCTTTCCCCGCCGGTACAATTTTCAGTGTACAAGTCGGTCAGTACAAAGAAATGCCTGAACCTGTGGAATTTCCTGCTATTGAGACATTTATCGCAGAAAATCTTAAAAATCAGACTTATATGAAATATTACCTTGGAGCTTTCAAAACTTACGAAGCAGCCTACGCCGCACAAGCTATGGCTAAAAGAGAAGGTTACAAGAAGTCTGTGATAGTTGCTTTTGTAAGCGGTAAAAAATCAGATGTTAACGCAGCAAAAAACAAGGCAGAAAAAGCTGCCGGATATCAAACAGCAGTTCAAAACGAGTTGAAACATCTCAACGCAAATATCGCAGCCACAACACCGGTATCAGCTCCGGCAGCAGGCAAAGGCGGTGCGGCAGTTCCTTTGAGCGGTCTTTCTTCAACTGTTTATGCTGTGCAAATTTCCTCAGTACCAACATTTTTGAATGCTTCGGCTTTCAATGTTGACGAACTTTATTATGACCAAAACGGTGCCGGTTTGTATCGTTATTACACAGGAGTTTCTAGCGATATCAATATTGCGAAAACTAATCTTCAGACCATGAAATCAGCAGGTTACGAAGATGCTTATTTGATAAAAGTTGTAGACGGCAAAAATTCCGGTGCAGTATCGTCAAACAACAATAATGTTGCACCTTATACACTTTATCGCGTACAGATCGGAGCTTACAAAGCAGCTTTAACTTCGGATACTCAAAAACGTATCAATAATCTGAAAAACAGAGGTTATGCGGTTCACAAAAGTCAGTCGGGAGAATACACCGTATTTACTGTAGGTGATTGTGAATCAAGAGATAAGGCTGATAAATTGAGAGCCGAACTTTTGAAACTTGGTTACACTGAATCATACGTTGTAAGATTTGTAAACGGTGTAAAACAATAAGAAGTTAACAAAAAATCAAAAAATACAAGGAATAAAGATGTTAATTTTATTAATTGCAGTTATAGTACTTGGACTCGCGGTATTGGTTTTCGTATACATCGAGTTTTTCTTCAACAAGGCTGATGCGTTTTCCAATTTCTTGAAAAAAGAAGGCATCAAGCGTTCGGGAAAAACTTACAAATATGCGATGACCCTTTCCAACGAAGTAAAGAACCGGGTTATAAAAGTTTTTCGACTTGGCGGCGATTTGATAAAAATGAATGGCGACCCGTTGGATGCCGCAATTCTTATTGCAAATCGTAGTGCGGAAATTGCGGATTATGACAGATTTTTTTACTGTTACAAACTGATACTTACTGCTGATCCGTATTTTACTGTTGGTCAGATGGTTCATGCTTATTCAGTTTGCGGTGACGATCATATTGAAAAATTTGCAAGAAGTTGGATTGACCAGAAAAATGCTGATTTGAAAATCCCGTTGCAAACGGCGATGGAATTTATCAGTAAAAACCGTGATTTCGATCAGCTTGTTAATATCGATATTATGGCAAAGCGTGCCGGTTTGGAAATTGATGAAAAGCGACTTGTAAACGATGTTGACGATGAGGGTATTAAACAAATTATTTACTCGTTGATTCGTGCTAAATATGAGGGAATTTATCTTTCTGACGAGGAGAGCGCACAAATTAATAAGGCTAACGTGTTGGAATACAATGATACATTCAAAATCACGATAGAACTTCTTAAACAGTTGCATCTTTTGAAACGCGATGTCAGCCGTTTTACAAATGTGATGATTCGCGCTCATAATTCGGGTATCAGAATCAATTTCTCGCTCAACGACTTGTATTCTCTTACCGATGACGATTTCGATAATTTGGTTTCCAACATCATTTCGGCTTCCGACAAGGGAATCAGTATTGACCAAAAAGATTTGATTCGTCAAAATATTGTCGGTACAGATATTACAAATTTGGTTCAGGCACTTATAAAAGCCAACGAGTATGGTCTTGACCTTACTCCGGACGAGCTTATGAATTATCTTGTTAACACCCGTGCCGATGTGATTTTGTTTGTAAAGGCTTACAATTATATTCTTAAAAACAAGATTACTGTAATTGATAAGGATGAGTTGATAGAGTTTTCACGCCCGACTTCCAATTTGTTTGATTACGTTCAGGGATTGGGAGTTGCGAAAAAATACGAGCGCGAAGGCAAAATAGATGCGTCGAATAATTTTGGTATTACATATAAAAATGTGAAAGACCATTTCAAGAAATTCGGCGTGGTGATGAATGCGATAAATGCAGTAGAATCAGCTCAGAAAAAAGGTTTGAACATGACGTTCCCGCTTGCAGGTCAGATACTTGCGTCTGGAAAATATACATTGCAGTCGGCTGTGGCTTGGGCGCAAAATCCTCAGGTAATAGAAGTAAATCCTTGTCTTACATGTGTTTGTAAAGACGGTGTACAAGTAACGCCGAAAATTAATATTACTGTAAGAGGCAAAATGCCGTTGATATTTGCCGGTTATCGCGAAGACGTACTTTTCAAACGTATCAACGAAGCTGTGGTTTTTGAATTTGAATCGGCAGAAAGTCACGACGGAATTTTGAAACATCTTCCCGAAATTTCGCAGAGCGTTCTCAACAGAATCAACGAAGAGGACAATCAGGACGAAATTAAAACCGATATGGCAAACGAAACCGAGTTGAATAATCATTCTGCGTATCAGCTTTTGGACGTTAATATTTTCGATTTGATTATTGGACAAAATATCAAAGCAGAATTGGAACTTCGTCAGGCTCAGATACAAAGCGAGATGCGCAAGTTGAAAGCCGAGGCGGACAGAGCAAAAGCCGAAGCCGACCTTAGAATTGCGATGGTTCAGCAGTACAAGGGCGGAACAAAACCGAATTTCAACGAGTTGCATAAGGCTAATTTGCTTGAAGAAAAGTCAAAAGGAATAGATACCGGTTATGGAGTTTCCGAAGAATAATTTTTTTGTTAACGGAAATTCTAAAAACATCCAGAATATAAATTATGAAAAAGATTTTATTTACTTTATTGATATTTTTGATTTCGATAACGGTGTTCAATTCATGCGCGGATACTGCCAATACAAACGACAGTTATTACGAGCAGCAGACTGTAGAAGAGACTCCGGGATATGATGACGAAATCATTGACAATACAACTCCTGAAGAAGGGTTTGACTTTTGGAACGGAGTTTTGATTCTTGTGATTACGCTCGGTTTGGCGGCATTGATTGTGTGGTTTTTTATTTCCATGGTGCCGTTGAAATTGTGGTTTAACGCAAAATTGTCAAAAATTGATGTATCTTGGCTTTTGCTTATCAAGATGCGTTGGCAAGGAATTCCGCAAGGTAAAATCATTAATTTGATGATTACTGCGCGAAACGCCAACTTGACTCTTGATTTGGCGATGCTTATGAAATATTATTTGGCAAAAGTGGATTTGGAAGTTGTGGTTGCTACAATGATTCGTGCTATGGCAGCCAATGTAAAAAACATCCAGTTTGAGGATATGGCTACACTTTATCTCAAGAAAGTGGATGTCGGTGCAATTCTTCATGCGCAAATCAACGCGATGAATGCCCAGATTGATACAACAATTCCCGAATTGTCAGAGTTTTACCTTGCAGGCGGTAACGTTGGAGACCTTATTAAAGCCAAGAACATCGCCGACAACTCAGGTTACAAAGACGACCTTACTCTTGACCGTTTGAAAAAACACTATCTTGCCGGCGGAAACCTCAAAAAAACAATTGAAGCGTACATCTCGGCTCGTAAGGCGGGACTTCCAAATTTTACATTTGAAGATATTTGTGCCATCGACCTTGCAAATTTTGATGTTTTGGAGGCAATTCAGTCAGCGATAAAACCAATGGTTGTAGAAACTTCCGGCGTGAGAGGTATCGCCCGCGACGGTGTGGAACTTACGATGAAGGTAAAAGTTACATTAAGAAGTCAAATAAAAAATATCATCGGCGGTGTAAGTTCCGATACTGTGCTTGCCCGTGTAAATGAGGCACTTGCTACACAAATCGGTCTTGCAAAAAGTCATACACAGATTTTACAGAATCCGTACGTAGTGGCTGACACTGTAGAAAAAGCAAATTTGAACGAAAATTCAGCTTACGAGATACTTTCTGTTGACGTTTCGGATATTAAAATTGGTAGCGATGTCGGAGCATCGTTGAAAGTTGCAAGAGCCAAAGCCGAGGTAGAAGCCGCTAAAGCTGAATTGATTTTGGCGGAAGAAAAAGTTCAAAAAGCTATGGCATCGGCATTTTTGGATGGTAACATTTCGGTACAAGAATATACCGACCTCAAAAACAAACAAGCTGATACGCTTATGCGTCAGAGCCTTGCAAATGTTGACGAAACCGGTCATCATCTTGCTTCAAGGGACGAGGACGATGAGGATACAACTCATATCGATAATATCAACTCATCGGACACTGATGAAGAAATTACTACAAAACCTTCAGATCCTCAGCCTTCCGGCGATGATGATAAACAGTAGAAAACATAAAGAATCCTAAAAAAAATGCATCTGTAAAAAAACGTGATTTTTTGCAGGTGCATTTTTTTGATTTTAGGTTTATGAAAAATTATTTCTCTTTGTTTTTCGCGTGTTTGGCACAAGCAAATTCGATGGCTACACCTAAATTTCTTTTGTATAATGGCTTTGTCATAAAACCATAAACATTTGATAATGTTGCCATCATTATTTTTTCGGGATTGTTGTCGCCGGTGATAAAAACAACCGGAATATCCTTTTTCTTTTCAAGGATTTTAGCGGTTTCCACTCCGTTGATTTCACCGTCAAGATGAATATCCATCAAAATAAGATCGATATCCGGAAACGTGTCTACTGCATTGATAGCGTCGGTTCCGGTGCGCACAATTCCAACAAGTTCGTAATTCAATTCTTGAATAAACATCTGAAAAATTGTGCACAGCATTTTGTCGTCTTCTACTATTAAAATTTTTTTTGCCATTTTTTAGAATTTTTTAGTGCTGTTTTGTTCTGCAAATTTACTAACTTGCAGCCGAAATTATAAATTTTTTTTTAATAAAAAATGAATTTGATTTTAGATATCGGAAATACATGTTGCAAAATATGTTTATTTGATGATAATATGCTGATTAATAAGTATATAGTAAAATCCGAAACTTCAGAAATTTTGTCGGAGTTGAACAATAGTATAAAAAAAAATATTGTTGAACGTTCAATAATTTCGAGTGTTGCGGGCAATTTTAGCGAAGTTGAGGAGTATCTCAACCGTATTTCCGGCTTTAATATAGTATTTGGTTATGGCACAGATGTTCCAATAAAAAACAGTTATTCTACGCCTAAAACATTGGGCAACGACAGATTGGCAGCTGTGGTAGGAGCATCGGTAATTTTCCCGGGACGAAATTCTTTGGTGGTAGATGCCGGTACTGCAATTACTTACGATTTTTTGAAAGACGGCATCGAGTATATCGGCGGTAATATTGCGCCCGGAATTTCATTGCGTTTCAAATCTCTGCACGAGCATACCTCAAAATTGCCGCTCATAGAAAATTATGAGTGGAAAGAAGGCTTTGGCGATTGTACTGCAAATGCAATCAACAATGGTGTTTTGCAGGGTGTGAAATTTGAAATTGAGGGTTATATCAGCTCTCTTGAAAAAAAATATTCGGATTTTGCAATAATTTTGACAGGAGGAGACAGTATTTTTTTGTCTAAAACAATAAAAAATGCGATATTTGCAGAGCCAAATTTAGTAACAATTGGACTTAACAGAATTTTGAATTATAATGTATTTAAAAACTTTTAAATTTATAGTTTTAATTTTTGCGTTGACAGTGATAAAAGCGGGCGCACAAAATGTAACAAATTCTCCATATACACGATATGGAATCGGTGATATAAATTACAGTGGTATAGGTCACAATATCGCCCTTGGAGGTACTTCTATCGCAGAAAACACCCAATTTTTTCTTAATTCGGTGAATCCGGCTTGCAATACAAATCTTATGATGCAGAGGTTTGTTTTTGACCTTGGTTTTGATGTAAAATACACTCAGATGTCCTCGTCATCTCAAAGTCAGAGAAATCAAAATACTACATTTAAGTATTTGGCAGGAGGTTTTGCCGTAAAACCGTGGTGGTCATTTATGTTTCAGTTAAAACCATACAGTTCAGTTGGTTACAAATCTGTTGATTCTACATATATTTCCAACTCGTCTAATGCGTCAGAAGTTTTTGGTTACAAAGAAACTTATACCGGCAAAGGCGGATTGTCACAAGTATCGTTGGCAACAGCTTTCAAAGCATTCAAGATGTTGTCTTTAGGTGTGGAAGGTCAATTCTTGTTCGGAAATTTGGAACGTTATCATGATATCGAGCAGGTATCTTACACTTACGGAACAAAAGATTCAACAAAAGTTTATCATACAAACAATTATTTGATCCACGGATTCAATTATAAATTGGGATTTGAGTTTGAAAAAACATTTATATCATCCAAAGATTCATTGAAGCCGGCGTTGAAAGTTGCAGTCGGAGGTTTCCTCAGCAACGAGGCAAAACTCTCAACAAGCAACGAGATGTTACTTTATACACTCGGTTCGCAGACCGGCTCATACGTTGTAGCGTCTGACACTGCGGAACTTGGAAAAGTAACATTACCAATGAGTTACGGTTTGGGATTTTCAGTAGAATTATTCGACAAATTGATGATTAATACCGATTATCAGTATCAGGATTGGTCTAAATTTTCAATCCCCGGCGAAGAAACTACAACATCAACATTGGGCGCTAACAAATATTATGGATTAGGAATGCAGTTTGTAGCATCAAAATATTCTTCAAGATATTATAAAACCATCAACTATAGAGTAGGAATTCATCGTTCGGATACCTATTTGAATATGAACGGTTACAACGTACAAGATCAAGGATTTACCTTTGGCTTGGGATTTCCGCTCCGTTCGTTGTTATTAAATGTGAGTTGCGATTTTGGTGTACGCGGCACAACGGAATACAATTTGTATAAAGAAAAGTATTGGCTGCTACATTTCAATGTTACAGCTCATGATGTTTGGTTTGTAAAACGAAAATTCCAATAACAGATACAGTTTATCAATATAACATTGTACTAATTATAATTATTAAATATTAAAACTATTATGAGAAAGATAAATTTGGTAAAAATTGCCCTTTCATTGTCAGGATTGGTTTTGTCAGCCAATTTGGCAATCGGACAGACTGCAAGTGATGTGATCAAGGCAAAATTTCCTGAAACAACAGGGGAGCTCGCTATTACAAGCAACACAACTTACAACAATGCTCTCAAAACTAAATACCGCGGACTTTACGACAAGATGTCCGTAGGTTTGAGTGAAATCGAAAAATTTGAATTTGGTGGTGCTGAAGCTGATATTCTTGAAGTTTTTGATATCAAAACTCTCAAAGATATGCAGCGTGCAGGTGCATTAGGCGATCTCAAATCTGAACTCAGAAGCGAACAACACAAGATTGCTACTCTGATGCGCGAAGAAAAATACGGTGCTGACTCTGCTAATTGTATCAGACAACTTTCGATGTTTACTGAATACACAAGACAGAGCAACTATGCTGATGCATATCCGTCATGGTCATTACTTTTCAATGATTTCCCAAAATGTTCTCAAAACATCTATACCAGCGGCGTTACCATCGTAAAATGGAAAATGCAGCAGGCTAAAGAAGCTAAAGAACGCGAACTTTGGGTTGATACTCTTATGATGGTTTACGATCAGCGTATCAAATACTTCGCTAAATCAAGCAAGAAATACGGTGAAGATTATCTTCTCGGTCGTAAAGGTGTTGACCTCTTGAGATACCGTAAACAGCCGCTCGAAGAACCATACAACATCCTTATGAAAGCTGTTGATATGGGTAAAACAAATACCGAAAATGCTGTTCTTCAGACAGCTTTTCAATCTGTAATCGGTATGTACGATGCTGACAAAGTTGACGCTTCGGTTGTTGTTGACAGATATTTGCAATTCTGCGATATCTTGGCTGCTAAAAAAACTCAGGCTTCAAACGAAATCGCAAACGCTGCCAACGACAAAGCTAAAAAAGATGCTGAAACAGAACTCAACACAGCTAATCAAGTACAAGGTGCTATCGACCAGATGTTCTCTACAAGCAAAGCTGCTGAATGTGAATCACTCAATCATGCATTTGCTTCAAGATTCAAGGCAAATCCGAATGATCTCGCTTTGGCTGAAAAAATCGTTAAGATTTTCGATTACAAAGGTTGTACTGATTACCAAGTGTACGAAGATGCTACTGCAAAACTCGTAGCTGCAAAACCGTCTGAACTCTCTTGCTACAATTTCGCAAAAATGCTTGAAAAGAAAGGAAAAGAAGATGAGGCTCTCAACTACTACGAACAAGCTGTAAAATATTCATCTACAGATACTTTGAAAGCAATTTACAACTATTCGATTGCAAAAATTTACAAAAACAAAAATCAAGTATCAACAGCTCGTACATACGCTCGCAAGGCTATCGAACAAAAATCTAACTATGGTCTTCCTTACATCCTTATCGCTGTGATGTACAGTTCAAATCCGGTTGGTGAAGATTCTTTTGAAAGATCAAAAACTTACTGGCTTGTAATCGACAAACTCCAGAAAGCAAAATCAGTTGACCCGTCTGTAGCAACAGAAGCTCAGCAGTTAATCAACAGATTTTCAGGCTCTTGTCCAAAGAAAGAAGAAGCATTCATGCACTCAATTACACAAGGATCTACCGTTACAATCGGCGGTTGGATTGGTGAATCTACAACAGCAAGATTCTAACCAGAAAACCTTGTAAAAAAATAATAAAAAAAACCTCGCAGATTACAATTTGCGGGGTTTTTTTATGTAAATTTGCGCCATAAATTATGCAAATAATGAAAATATCACACATCTTAATTTCAATAACTTCGGCATTTTTGCTTTACAGTTGCTCCTCAAAAATGGAACAGCTCAACAGTTACAATGTTGACGAAACATTTGCTGATCTTTCGGTTACAAATCTCGATTCAAAATATTTTTCATCACACAGACTTCAGTCGAATATTACGGCTCCGATTGCAGACAATTACACCCGAACCGACGATCCTTATATCGAATTTACTCGCGGAGTAAAAGTTGTATTTTATGATGACAGTCTCAAATCTAAGAGTGAGCTGGTTGCAGATTATGCATTGTACCGTACAAAAACCGGATTTTGGGAAGCTCGAAAAAATGTAGTTGTAACCAACGAAGACGGTACAAAATTGGAGACAGATCAGCTTTTTGGTGACCAGTCGCGAAACAAAATATTTTCAGTAAAAAAAGTAGTAGTAACCGACCATACCGGAACTGTAATTATAGGAAAACAGGGTTTTGAATCTGATATGACATTCAAGAATTATAAATTTCTTGACGTAAACGGTGTTGTAAATATGCAAAACCAATACGGAGACAATTTTACAATGACACAAAATTAAAAAAACTATGGCAAAAAATAATACAAAAAAGGGCAAAATCAGCGGACGAGAAATACTTTGGATATGTTTTTCTATACTTTGTTTTATATGGTCGATACACGCCACGATTGTCGGAAATCAAGATAAATTTATAATTTACGGTTTTACTGTTCTTAGTGTTTTGATGTATTTGTGGCGACGCAATTTACGTAAAAGCGAACAAGACGATAAAGACCAATAAAACAGTCTCGGTTTGGAGTTGAAAATGGCAAAGTTGTATATTATTACGGTGGGTTGAAATTTGTGACGGAAATTGACGCTGAAACAATTAAGAATAAAACTATAAAATCAATCTTTTTTTGTGGTATATTTGTATTATTAGTCATAATAATAAATGTCGTTTTTCCCAAAAAAGAGATAACAATTGAAGAACGGTTATCTTATTTATTTAATGAATATTATAAAGAGAAAGGAAAATATGATTGTACTCCCTTCAAGCCCGGGGAAACGGCTGTTGAGATAAGATTTAAAAACGATTAGTTTCATTTTGTGTTACAAAATTTTTGACTTATATTTGTTGTCTTAAAATTACTTTGCCATGGCACAATTAATTGCAAATCCGATTTACGATTCGGCATTCAAATATATGATGCAAAACGAGCGGGCTGCTACCGTTTTGCTTGAGAATCTTCTTGATAAAGAGATACTTAAACTCGAAGTCCTCACTAACGACACACCGATTGTTGAAGAAAAAAGCGGTGTTAGGATTTTACGTCTTGACTTTTCTGCAAAAGTAAGAGACAGGAAAACCGGCGAAACTGAACTTGTAACTATTGAACTTCAAAAATCGTATCTTGATACCGAAATTATGCGTTTCCGTACCTATCTCGCTCAGCAATATTCTGACATCAAAAAGACTGATACAGAGATGTTTAAAACTTGGCGTAAG
>JAFXZT010000113.1 GCA_017541145.1 Bacteroidales bacterium
TGAGAATACATGCCTGTAACGCATGGGGTCGCGAGTTAGAGTCTCGTCCGGACCGCAATGTTTTTGCTACGAAAAGTAAAGTCGTTGTAAGATTATGATTTTGGTAGCGAATTATGGGTCAAAGATATTGGTTCGGTAGTTCAGTTGGTTAGAATACATGCCTGTCACGCATGGGGTCGCGAGTTCGAGTCTCGTCCGGACCGCCAATAAAATTATTTTAACGGTTTCAAATTTCTGTTTAAGAAGTCTGAAACCGTTTTTTATTTATTTCCACATGTGCTGTTGCGTTGCTTGATTTTTGTCATTATGTTTTAGGATTAATTGATTCGTATAAAAGCATTCCGCTTTTAGAATCTATAACAAGAGATACCTTGAAGTATGATAAAACAGAAATTGAAACAGCAAAATTAGCCTTGGCACGACTTGGTAATAGAGCATCCGCGGATTAGTTTACAGATTTTTTACGTTATACACAGGATGGAGAACTCGGTACCCGAACGAAATATAGACGAGCGTTGTTTTGATTACATGCCTGTCACGCATGGGGTCGCTTTTTAAGATGATAAGATGTTAAATGCAAATGAAAACTAAACTTTTTCGTCTTAAAAACACGAAATAATTCAGAAAATTAGCATCGAATTGAACGAATTAAAACGAAGATTTTGTTTCGTCTTAATCCGTTTAATTCGGTGTTAAAAATTATAATTCGGTGATTATTCCTTTTTCAGTTTCAATTCACCGTTTTCAAGTTTTACTAAAACATGTCCGCCTTTTTTGAGTTTGCCGAAAAGTATTTCGTGCATGAGTAGCGGATTGAGCATCGAATTGAGAACACGGTCGATTTCGCGGGCACCGTATTTCGGAGAAAATCCTCTCTTGAGAATTTCTGTTTCGGCTTCTTGTGAAAGTTCAATCGTGATTTTCTTTGCCTCAAGTCGTTTTCTGAGTTCGTTAAGTTTCTTATCCAGAATCAGTTTCGCCATTGATTCGTTCATGTCGTTGAAAACCACAATGCCCGACAATCGGTTGAGAAATTCCGGTTTGAACTGTTTTCTTGCAGCTTCCAACATGGCGTTGCCTGTGGATTTTCCTGTAAAACCAAGTGCCGCCTGACTTGCTTGTTGTGCGCCAACATTGCTCGTCATAATGAGAATAACGTGTTTGAAATCAGCCTTTTGACCTTTGTTGTCTGTAAGGCTTGCGTAGTCCATTACTTGAAGTAAGATGTTGTAGATGTCGCTATGGGCTTTTTCTATTTCGTCAAGAAGTAAAACACAATTGGGCGACTTGCGGATGGCATCTGTAAGCAAACCTCCGTCCTCGTAACCAACGTAACCTGCCGGCGAACCTATAAGTTTTGCAACTGTATGTTTTTCTGTGTATTCGCTCATGTCAAATCGTAAAAGTTCCAAGTTGAGTTCTTTGGCGAGTACTTTTGCAATTTCTGTTTTTCCAACACCGGTTTGACCTATAAAAAGTAACGATGCAATTGGTTTGTTTTCGTCCAAAAGTCCGGCTTTGGACATCTGAACGGCTTCAACAACTTGATTAACAGCTTTGTCCTGACCGAAAATTTTGTTTTTGATATTTGACATCAAATTTTGCAATCTGATAGTTTCGTCTTGATCCTCGCGGTCGGGGATATTGGCGATTTTTCGTACCTTCATAAGCATTTCGGCGATAAGTTTGCAGTCAATCGATTGAGTTTTTACAGGTTCGTACTCCTCATTCAAAAGCGGATGCAGTTCTCTGTATGCGCCTGCCTCGTCCATCAAGTCGATGGCTTTTTCCGGCAAATGCCTGTCTGATATATATTTAACCGACATCTCAACGGCATATTTTGCGGTGTCTTTTCTGTATTTTACTTTGTGATATTTTTCGTAAACAGGTTTGAGTGCTTCCACAATTTTGATTGCCTCTTCAGTTGTCGGTTCAGAAATTTCAATTACTTGAAATCTTCTTAGCAAAGCTTTGTTTTTCTCAAACGAGTGTTTGAAATCCTTGAAATTTGTGGTGCCGATAAATCTGATATTTTCCTTGTCCATGTACGGCAGCATCATTGCAGCGGCGTCGTTGTTGTTGTCACCGCTTGCGCCCAAGCCCACGAGATTGTTGATATCGTCGATATAAACAATTGTCGGATGTTCTTTGGCGGCAATTGTTTCCATTACATTTTTTATACGTTTTTCAAAATCACCGCGATATTGCGAACCGGCAAGCAGACTTGTAAGTTCTATCTGATAAACTTCAGCATTGGCAATTTGACTTGGCAACGAGTCGGGATCTTCTTCAATAATTCTTGTAAGACCGTAAATCATAGCGGTTTTGCCTACGCCGGGTTCGCCGATATAAAGTACATTGTGACGCTCTTTTTTGGTAAGAACTTGCAATGTGCGTTCCATTTCGTCTTCTCTGCCGATAAGCGGATTTTGCTTTTTGATATCGTTGTTTAATAATTTTGCATAAGTTTCCAAATCGTAACCCGGCTCATCGTCGTCGTTCATAATTGGCGGAAAATCATCAAGATCGTCCGAAATTTCTTCGTCTTGAGGGTTGGAATTGGTGATGTCGTGACCGAAATTTTCCAAAAGTTTGGCGCAGAATTCTACTTCCGAACAATTTTTGTTCATATTTTCGCGAAGAATATCATTTGCCACACACTCCTTAGTATTTAATATTCCGATAATTACATGCGGTACATCGCATTCGTCCATACCGGTATTTTCAGCGATACCGTCGGCAAATTGCATGGCTTTTACAAGATTGTTGGAAGCCTCTACATTGTATTCAATATTTTCGGGTACCACTTCGAGTTGTGATACAAAATTTTTCAAGTCTTGTGACAATTTATCGTGATCCATGTTGCATTGGAGCAGAGTTTTTTCAAACTGGTCCAATCCCAAAATGCCGTAATATAAAAGTATTTCCGGTGTTACAAATTCATATCTTGATTGATGCGCAAGTAGCACACAAGTTTTTTCTACGGCTTGAAGAAATGCTGATTGTTTAAGCATATAAAATGTTGAAAATTAATTAATTAGTATTATTCTTGCTGCCAAGTTACCTTTAGAGGAAAATTGTGTTGAGTAGCCAGTCTGATAGTTTTCATCGACTTGCTGACAGCTGTGTCGTAAGGGTAAACTCCCACCACGGCACTTCCTTTAGTATGAATTTTCATCATGAGATTGTATGCTTCTTCATGATTTTTAAAAAAGATATTTTGAAGTACAAAAACCACAAAATCCATAGTAGTAACATCATCATTGTGCATTATTACTTTGTACTGCCTAGGCTCGTTGGTTTTAGTAATATCACGTTCTTTTGTAGAAGATTGTTGTTTCGCCATTTTGTTAATTAAAAAAATTAGTTATCATCTTCCTTGAAATGTTTGTTGATAATTTCTTGAAAAAAATCCGGAGGCATGCACGGTTTATTATTATTTTTGTTAACAAAACACAAAACAGTATTGCCGGTGTTAAGCAGTTCGCCTTTTTCGTTCCAAGTTTCATAATCGAAAGACATCTTGATACCCGGTTTTTTTCTTACAAAAACTTTTATAGTTAACAAATCATCGTAAAACGACGGCTTTTTATAATTGATATTCATTGAAATTACGGGCATCATATATCCGTTTTCTTCAAGTTTGCGGTAAGAGCAACCGTAGTTTCTAAAGACATCGCTTCGGGCTTGTTCGTAGTATAAAGGATAGTTTCCGTAGTAACAATATCCCATTTTGTCGGTTTCGCCGTAGCGAACTCTTATTTTAGTTTCTCCTGTAAACATGTTCTCGAAATTTTTTATAAAAGTACATATTTTTTTTGAAATATTAAAATTTATTGGTGTCCGAGAAAAATAAAAAATCGAATAAAAATAGGGCTGCCATAATAGGCAGCCCGTTTTTTTTTGGTAACTTTCAGTTGCTAAACAAAAACATGTTACCATGGGCAAAATTACAAAATATTTCGGACAGACA
>JAFXZT010000018.1 GCA_017541145.1 Bacteroidales bacterium
TGATTTAATTTCTGAATTTTTCAAAAATTCCATCCACTCGTCCATCGCGGTTTTTACATTGTCATCGAACGACTTAACACGAATCATGTAATATGTCGGCATGATAGCTCCCGCATTGTGACGCTCATATTTGAATTTTCGTGTTTTACCTTGCAATTCATCTTGCTCTTGTTCAAAAAGTGAAAGTTCTTCTTTTTCTGAAATTATCAATTCGTCTTTGCTGTGAACACCAATAAATTTGGTATTTCCGACATAAAGATAGTCATTACCTTTACCAAAATCATAGTAAACAATTGAAATTGAATATACTTTTTTGATTTTGCCATAATCATCGCCGTCTTTCATTTGCTCGGTTATAGCTTTTGACACTCCGAAAAGTACACGCTCCATGTAATGAACGTAACGTGTCAACTGAATTTCAACGATAAAAATCTCACCGTCAGAGGATTTTGCTTTGATATCCACACGGTTGAATTTATCATCTTCGTTGATATTATTACTTTCACTTTCAAGAATTTCGATTATTTTACAATCAGGTTTGCTGAGAAAAACCTCGATAAAACCTTCAAGAACCCCGAAATTTGCTTTGTCCCGTAAAAGTTTTTTTATCGCCCAATCAAAACGGATGTAATTAATTTTGTTCATCTTACATGAAATTTTTAATTGTTACAAAAATAGAGATTTTTGACATAAAAGACAAAATAAGATTATGTCATTTTTTTTGAATGTTTGAAAATATTTGTAATTTTGTGTTATAATTAAATAAATTTTTAACAATTATTATGAAAAACAAATTCAAATTTTTCTTGGTTGCCATAGCAGCAACCGCAATGATGTTTTCATCTTGTAAAAAAGATGATGAAGATGAAAACAAAAACAATTCAAATGAAAATCCTACAACAGAGGAGACTATCAAAAACACTGAAACAATTGTGGTAACTGCGCCGGAAGTTGTTTATCCCAAACAATATCAATATGTTGGTGTGGTAGATAAAATTGACTTCAAGTGGGATAAACCGACAGTAAAAAAAGTTTCACATATTTACGATGAAAATACAAAATCATACAACGATACAGAAACAGAATTAACAGATTGCAGTTTCAAATATGAACTTTGCTATTCAACAGACGGTACAACTTTTGAAACTTCAGAAAAATTGTCAGAACCGAAATTTACGAAAAATGTAACCCTCGAAAAAGGACAAACATATTATTACAAAATCAATACATACATTTCATACGAAAACACTAAAGATTCATTGATTCAGAAATACGAATATAAATTTGATGATGACGTTACAATTCCGTTTTATTCAACGTATGAA
This sequence comes from Bacteroidales bacterium, assembly GCA_017541145.1. Classification (GTDB taxonomy): domain Bacteria; phylum Bacteroidota; class Bacteroidia; order Bacteroidales; family UBA3824; genus UBA3824. The sequence goes on from JAFXZT010000018.1 coordinate 1,326, forward strand.
CAGAAGCATCATTTTGGAGTGGAAAAAATATTGTTGTGCAAACCTAATCCTGAGTTTGGTGTAGCTTTGTTGTCATGGGCAAAAGGGTGTGACTGTAAAATAACTTGGTTGGAGGTTTTAGTTGATGATAACGGAAAATATACTTATAATCCTTTCGATTCTAAGACTTTCAACGATGGAAGTAATTATACTGCGCAACATATTGTATGTGAAAAAATGGCTTTTGAATATGTATTAACAGGTAAATATAATGAGACAGGAATAGTACATTTAATGCCAATTGATGGTTCAAAATATGTTTACGACAGAGATTTTAATGTTTATGAAAAAAAGAGTTTTATTACAGGGAAAAAATGTGCAGTTTTACCCAAAGGTGCAAAAAATATATATGGTGAAGCAATGTTTGAATATGCACCATCCGGTAGAATAAAACGTTATAATACATGTTCTTATATAGGAGAAATTGTAACATACGATTATTGGAAAGAATTTTCAGAAGGGCTTTCTGATGCGCAGTTTATGATTAATTATCAACGTTTGTTAGGTGCAACAGAAGAAAATGCAACTTATCCATTCTTGAAGAACGGTGAGTTTGTATGTTATGATAAAGATTATAGCGGAGTTGATTATGTGTCAAAAAACTTTAATAAAAGTTGTAATTTGATAGAAGTAACAGAAGATTACTCTAATGATAATTACGAAGATTGGTTTGATAATAAATAATGAATTAATAACCAATAAAATAAGCTTTAAAAATGCTTATTTTATTGGTTATAAAAAAATATGTCATTATAATTTGTATTTGTAACTGATTTAATTATGAAAAAATTTTTTTTGATATTATTGTTTTGCATACTATCTTTTAATATTTGGGGACAAAATTTGTCCAACTCTTTGTATTATATCAATTTAGAACTCTATTATGAGAAACTACATGAAGAAGAAATTTTAAAAAGAACAAAATTTAAATGGCAATGGTCCGATGGAGAATGTACGGAAGGTATATTGGAATCTGGTTTTTACAATAAATATATAGTAAAATCACTGCTGTCTCTTAAAAACTGTTAAAATTTTACTCAAAATTTAAAGATAGTTGACCGCAGTCATTTTGTTGAATATCTTGATGTTTGAAAAGTTCTTCAATACTATCTTTGACCAACAACGAGCAACCTAAAATGCGCATAACTTCGGACACAGGTCTACCAAGTTTAAGGTCATGTTCAATAATTGCTATTAGACAATAAGTTATGATTGCCACATGTACTTGAATCCGCACTGCATTTTCGGAATTTCCCCAAAACTTTTTTACGCGGAGATGCTGTTTGAACCATTTGAAAAATAATTCCACTTGCCAACGATAACGGTAAAGCAAAGCAATGTCTTTTGCCCTGAGATAAAAATTGTTCGTATAATAAACAAAAGATCTTCCTAGATCTGATGCGTAATAAACAATTCGTCTGATTTCTGCCGGATAATTATTAAAATTCCTTTTACTTGTAAATCTGACTGTTTGATCCATCAAAACACCGTCATCACCTGTAAGGACTTCATCTCCTGAATTTATTTTGTATTCGGGTCTGCCTTTTTCGCGAATGATAAAAAACGCTCCTGTCAGATTGATAGAGAAAAGCCTTGCGAGGTCAAAATATCCTCTATCAAACACGTAGCAGGCATACGGTTCATAAGAAATCCAGTCCATCGCCTTGCTGTCATGAACGTTTGCATTTGTAATGCGGTAGAAAACAGGTATTTCCGTAATTATATCAATCTGCGTATGCATTTTTATTCCTGACTTTGTGCTGCGAAAATTTGCCCAACGGAACAGAGACAGACATAGGTCTATTGTTGTAGAATCAACAGCATAAAATTTACCGTGCAGTTCAAAATCTTTTGTAATCCGTTTGGACTGGGCCTCAGAAATCATCAATGAAGCAAACTCTTCAAAAATCTTTGATTCTCTCAACATGTTTGCCTTTGACAGAGTGTTTCTCGCAATAGGTGAATTACCAAATCCAAGGTGATTTGTACGTTTTGCATGTGCTAATGTTATATCTGTCAATTCTCTAAGACTCTCACAGCCAATTAATTGTCCAAAAATTAGAACAAGCAGTTGATTCCAATGTGAGAAACTCCATTTCTGAGTTCTGTCATCGTATTTGGTAACAATGCGTCTAAAACAACGTTGCGGTAAAAATTGTGTTATTTGTGTGAATATATATTGACCTGTAAACATCTATGCTTTTTTACGCAATAATTTCAAGCCCCGGACAACAATTTTATATCATAACATATTGATTTAAAATTTGATATAATTAGATTTAACAAATTTTAAGAGACAGTAGTGATTTTCAAATTGTTTGTTCATAATGTTTCGGGGGCATGTTCTGCAAAGGTATAAAAAAGTTGAAGACGGGGAACAAAAATGGGAATTTTATTGTCCAAAAAATACAAAAAAAAATCGCGATAGTACTTCCGAATTAATAAAAAATGCCTTATAGTCATTACGGTTGGTTGAATGTAGGTTTTTTTAGTTCTTTTTTAGATAATTAGTGATAAAAATTTGTAAGTCTAATTTCAAAACTCTATTTTTGTGGCAAAAGGTGGTAGTACTACCACCTTTTTGGGGTGGTAATTTACCACCATTTTGGGTGGTATAAGCAAAATCAGTTATGAAAGAATTACAAAAACTTTACGACAAATGGATGTCGTTGCAACCTTTGAGCGAAAAACAACAAAATATTTTAAGTCAGAGGTTCACTATTGAATACAATTACAACAGCAATCATATTGAGGGTAATACTTTGACATACGGTCAGACAGAATTGTTGTTGATGTTTGGAACGGTAAGCGGGGAAAACCATTTGCATGATTTTGTTGAGATGAAAGCAAGTCAGGTCGGACTTAAAATGATGAGTGAAGAA
>JAFXZT010000114.1 GCA_017541145.1 Bacteroidales bacterium
CGCCCAAAAATGCAGGGATGTTAACTGTAATTGTCAGAAATACTGACTTCAAAGATCCTTATTTGCAAATCCAACTTTACATGTCGGTAACAAACGGTCTCAAAACTTATATCCAAACCAAAAGTCCAAATACGTCAAAAATCTTTCAACTCTATGCAGGAGAGATACTTACATTAACTGGTTAGGACTTGGAATGTATATTCAATACGTATTATTTAAATTACAAAAAGTCAAATTTTCAAGACGGTCAAAACATCTTAAAAATCTACGCCCGTGACGTCAAGACAGGAAAAATTGTCAGCAATACTGCACAGATTTTACTAAAATCCGTGATGATTGCGCCACCAAAATTGACAAGTCCGGATGATAATTTTACAATTGAAACCGACAATCAATTTGTAATTTTTACTTGGCGTGGTGACAACGGCGGCGCAAATATTGCCACTCGTTGCAATTATCGTTATAAATTTGAACTTTGGAAACAAAATTTTAGCGACAAAAACGTTGAGGCTAAGCGTCCTGCGGATTTTACAATGGAAAATCTGTTCGACGAAAAATATCAGTTTTTGCTCGCAACATTTCCTTTTGAAATCGGTCAAAAATATTGTTGGCGCGTTACGGCTTACGACCCGTTGGAAAAAGCAACGTTCCTTCAAAACGGCAAAAGCGAAGTTAGGACATTCATTTTCAAACATTTACCAGTTCCTGTTACGGGATTGAAGCATACAATCAACGAGCGAAACCGCCAAGCAACCGTTACATGGAACGCTGCCGAGGGACACACAAAATATTACGTAGAATATTATAATCCTCAGACTACCAAAACGATAGCAATGGAAAAAGACGAGCCGAAATTCACTTTGGCATCTGCGCCCGAAACCGAATACACGATACTTTTCCGTGTGAAAGCTCAGTGCTGGGGCGACGACAGCCGTTGTTCTGACTGGTCGGATTGGGACACCATCAAATACGCTGCACCTGAGATAGTTGAGTCAAAATATCCGTGCGGTTACAAGTTTCCGGACGTTGAAATTACGAACTTTGAGTTAAAAAGCGATTTTCAGGAAGGCGACATCGTTTCGGAAGCAAACGGCTCGTCAGAATACGAGATAATCAATTGTAAGTCAGACGGAAACGGTGTTTTGGAAGGTCAGTTTTATTTGATAATGAACGCTTGGGGCGGCGCAAAAATCGCGTGCGACTTTTGGAATACAAAAATTAACACTGACAATGTGATAATTACGACCCGTTACCGTAGCATCGACGTACCGGGTGGAATGATTGAGCCTGAGAAGATTGCGGAATATGTGAAGGAACTTTGGCAAGATGGAAATTCTGCTCTAACTTCGTCAAAAATCAAAGACACTATTGTAATTGATCAAAAATTTGATTACCTTTACCGCCGTGAAAATGGGGATTTTGTGGCAGTTATAGTGAACGACGACGGCTCAACAACCGAAACCGACGTTTACCCGTACAAAACTCCTGCACAAACTTTAATCACTGACGGACAAGGCGATAGCGTTGTCGTCTCACAAAAAGGACAAGTTATGGGCATCAAAGAATACCGTGCCACAGGCGGCAACCGTGCGTTACTCAATGATTACCACCGCAAAAGCGATTCGCTGGCGCAGTGGAAAATCAACTTTTTGCCCTACGAAGAACAAAATTACGGCTTTGACTACCTTGGCAGCGGTAGCCACGGAATTTTCTCAGGTTCAGAATATTACCCGTATTTGTCCGGCGATTATGATTTACGTTTCAAATCCGTAGAATGTGGCAAAACCGACAAAGTAATTGTTGATTTTGGAAGTTATCCCGAAAAAGATTCGGTAATTTTTAAAGATAAATACGGAGTAAAACTCAAATTGTCAAAAGGTAATGTTTTAAATTTCACTGGCGTTGCAAAAACCGACACCAATTATATTTACGCCTATCGTGGCGATCAAAAAATTGGTAAACTTTCTGTAAATACTTATAAACAAAAGACTTACAAAGTAGTATTTGTTAGAGTAAATGGTGCGGCAAAAAAATTGAACGCAAAAGAAATCACAAAATATTTAAATAAGGTCTACAATCAGTGTGCGGTAAGTTATGAAGACTCAATCGACAATATTACCATTGACGATTTAACATCCTTCTCTCACGGTGGCAGCGGCATCCTCACCGTCTACAACGACGACCAGAAGAAAGTGTTACAAGCCTATGACCCGCAAATGCAAGATGGCGTATATTATTTGTTTTTCATTGACAACGTAACCGACAAAAAAGACGGTAACGGCACAATGGTATCCGGTTATATGCCAAGAGGTTACAACTGCGGATTCATCTACGACGGAGGTTCACCTCACACCATAGCCCACGAGTTAGGACACGGCATTGCGGGCTTGGAGCACGTGTTTGAAAATTCAAAGTCAAGCGGCAAAACCAACAACTTGATGGATTACGCTTCGGGCGAAGAACTTTGGCATTTTCAGTGGGATGCGATTCAAGACCCAAGCAGGGTTTGGATGAAGTGGAGTAAGGAGGAAAGTGAAGGGGAATGGATTAATCCCGCTTGGGAGACTGTTATTGCCTATAACGTATTCGGTTTTTCATTCTCAACTTATTGTGCTCTATTAGTTCCTTTGTTTGATCCTTTAGCAGTTGACTTATTATGGAAAAAAGATATGTCTTATTATGCGGAACGCAAAACTTTTAGTGAATTTGAGAAATTAGGGATATATACACCAAGTGGATATCATGATCTTTTCCCACAAAATAATCACATTCATGTTGAATGTGGTGGTTTCCAAAATGGTTTTGGAAGTGTATCGCATAAAGGGAATAGTTTATTACAAATTTTGAAAAGAGAAGAACAATTTAAAAAATACGCAAATCGTAAAGATATTATTGATAAAATAAAAAAATATGATGAAAAATCTGAGGAAGAAGTAAAAAAGATTTATCAAATAGGTGGGTTATTGGGAAGTAGTAATGTATTATCAAAGGAGGTTTCTGAGGTTGTTACTAAAAGTTTTTATGAAACAGGTGAAGATTTAGAGTTTGATGAATCACATTCTATGTCTAAAAACTTACATTATAATATAGTATTTCAAAGATTTTTTTATAAAAAGATTGTAGATTATATTTACAATAATATTAATAATAAAACTGCCCTAATTAATATATTTAAAGATATTAAATTACCGAATTTCGGTTTGATATATATACCAAAACTCAAAACAGAATTGTCTCAAGATATATCAAATATTAAAAATATTGATTTACAACAATTTTTGATTGACCTTAAAAAAGGAGCAGATATTTTATATTACGATTATTATGGTTTGATGGGAGGAACACAAAAGTTGGTATTAGATTTAGATATTTATAAAAGAGTTACGAAGGGACTTTATGGTTCCTATTATGTGGCTGATATCAAATTGACTATTCAAGATTGGTATGGTGCTGATTTCGAGGATTTTTTCACTTCTATAAAATCTAAATTTGATTGTTTGAATGCCTTTTTCGTTTTACAACACAAATTTGGTTATAAGCCTTTCAAAACATCTATTATTTTTCATGATTATATTTTATTTAAGAAATAATGAATAATATAAAATGGAAACATTAGCAAGTTATATGTATTATAGTTATGTAGCAACTATTTTGTTTATAGTTAATATTCTATTTATCAGTTTTACACGTAAAGATATAATTAAACCAATTACTGCTCTTGGTATTATTATATTTATTATACTCTTTGTAAATCTGACTATTTATAATCCATTTAATCAATTAGATTATATTTGGGAGGTAGATTTTCCTTCTTACCGCGAGTTCGTTATGAATTTGCTGATAGCATCTTTTTTGATAATCTTATTAAAAAAAATGCAATATAAAATATTGTTTATTATTTCGCTTTTACTTTGGAGCGGTTTATTAATAACATTGTTTTTTTTAATTCAGACGTATAATTCTTTATTTTATTATAGTATAGTTGTTGATTTTTTGGGAATTCTAGTAACAATTGCGGTAACAATTGAGACATTAAAAACCAAGAATTATATTTTGTTTGCAATTTATCATTGTTTTTGTCCTATTTTGAGTATTGTGATTATGATATTGTGGTTGCCTATGGTGGTGTCTCCTTTTCCCAAAATTCCTTATGATTTGCGAGGTAATGAAATTATTTGTATATTCAATTCTTCTAAATGGGAAGAACGCGACCCACAAGATGTTGTTTGTGAGTTACATAATACAATAGATACTGAAAAACGTTTTGCCAAAATTGTTGATTTTGTGAAGAAATGTAAAGGAAATATACATTTTCAATTTATTGAAGATACACTCGCGGCATTTAATTTTTATCGAAGTACATATATAATCCATGACGATTCAATTTTTCCACATGACGCATATCCTAAATTGATCATCAATTATCACAACAGTAGATTTAAGGATTGTTTTGAATATCATTGTGATTCTACAAGTTTTAATATCGTTTCGACTGATGATAATTTGATTAATGTTGAAGGTGATTTTGATGATTTGACACTTAAAAGATTTTGTGCCTTACAGAAATATCTTAATCAAGATTCTTCAAATTTATCAAATCATAAAATTTCATTGTATAATCGTGATAACGAATTTAAACTTGGTATTCGATATTATGAAAATGATGAATATATGTTGTATTTGGATGAATCTTTTTTAGATGATAAAAATAGTACAGAGAAATGAAAATATTACGAATATTGCAAATTAACCAATCGTGGGAGCAAACCCACGGAATGCGTTTTTTGTGTTTTAATTATTTTTGTTTATCTTTGCGTTTAAACTAAATTGTTAATAAAATTATGTCAAAATATCTTAACCCATATACAGATTTCGGATTCAAAAAGCTTTTTGGAACAGAACTTAACAAAGATTTGTTAATCAGCTTTTTAAATGCCTTGTTTGAAAAATGTAACGAACTTCCGAAAGACGGAATCGAAGACGTAACCTATCTCAACGCCGAAAAATTGGGACGTGCGGCATCGGAACGTCGTGCTATTTTTGACGTTTATTGTACAACAAAAAGCGGTTCAAAATTTATCGTTGAAATGCAAAATGTTTTTCAACAATTTTTCAAAGACCGAAGCGTATACTATTCGTCATTTCCGATTCGCGAAATGGCAAGAAAAGATTCCAAAGAAGAACCTTGGAGTTACGAGCTAAATAAGGTCTATACCGTTGGTATCCTGAACTTTGTGTTCAAAGATAAAGAAGAGCAAGAAAACGGCGATTATAAAACTGTCAACGAATTTTCAGACGAAGATTTGTTTCATGTAGTGATGTTGAAAGACCTTACCACGAATAAAGTTTTTTACAAGAAATTGGCGTATCTTTATCTTGAAATGCCTAAATTCAATAAAACTGAATCGGAGTTAGAATCGATGTACGACAAATGGCTCTTTGTACTAAAAAATCTTGCTCGATTGTTAGAACGTCCAAAAGAATTACAAGAACGAGTTTTTGAAAAATTGTTCCGCCAAGCCGAAATTGCGATGTTCACGCCCAAAGAGTATTCTGATTATGAAGAGAGTCTTCATAACTTGTGGGATATAACCAACGCGATGAACGATGCCGAGACTAAAGGTTTTGGCAAAGGCAAAGAGGAAGGATTGCAGCAAGGCGAAAAACTCGGTATTGAAAAAGGTGTACAATCAGAAAAACTCGAAACGGCCAAGCGTATGAAAGCTGATGGATTGCCTATTGAGGTTATATCGAAATATACTCAATTATCAGTTGAAGACATCAAAAAGTTGTAATGGGCATCAAAGAATACAGAGCAACCGGCGGAAACGCCGCATTATTAAAGGATTACCACCGCAAAAGCGATTCGTTAGCGCAGTGGCAGATCAACTTTTTGCCTGATACTGCTACACAAATATACGCCTTTGATTATCTTGGTAGTGGAAACCATGGAATATTCGCCACCGACCAATACTACCCAAAATCCGGCAGTTACGATTTCCGTTTCAAATCCGTAGAATGTGGCAAAACTGACAACGTAGTCGTAGATTTTGGAAGTTACCCCGAAAAAGATAGCGTAATCTTCAAAGACAAATGGGGCGTAAAACTCAAAGTTTCAAAAGGTAACATCTTGAATTTTAGCGGCGTAACCGACGCTGACACAAATTATATTTACGCCTACCGTGGCGATAGATATAGTTGCTGACAGCGAAAAAAAGGATGGCCAGTACGGCTGCCAAAAGGATATGGAGTCGCGTCTTGTCACCTTTCTGCATACCATAGCCATTGTTCTGCGGTGCAAACATAATGTCTGTCAG
>JAFXZT010000115.1 GCA_017541145.1 Bacteroidales bacterium
AAGTGTAAACGAGGCTACGCTGCCGGATATAAATGAATTAAAAGAATATTTGGGTAAAATTTACAGACAGGCTGTTGATACTTTTGAGATTAAGACGGATACGCTGACTGTAAACGGTTTAGATAAATTTTCGCACGGTGGTAGCGGTGTTTTAACCGTTTACAACGACGATCAGAAAACTGTTTTGCGGGCATACGACTCTCGCATGCAAAACGGTGTGTATTATTTGTTTTTCATTGACAACGTAACCGACAAAAAAGACGGCAACGGAACAATGGTATCGGGTTATATGCCAAGAGGTTACAACTGTGGTTTCATCTATGACGGCGGTTCACCGCACACAATTGCTCATGAATTAGGACATGGCATTGCGGGCTTGGAGCACGTGTTTGAAAATTCAAAATCCAGCGGCAAAACCAAAAACTTGATGGATTATTCTTCAGGCGAAGAACTTTGGCATTTTCAGTGGGATGCAATTCAAGATCCGAGTAGGGTGTGGATGAAGTGGAATAAGGCGGAAGAAGAGGGGGAGAATCAGGAGCCTATTAATATGTATTTAGTAGAATGGCATCCTCTAAAAAATGAAATATCAGGGTTATTTATTGCTCCTTCTAATTTGCCAATTTGGATTGATAATGTTATTAAAGTTTATACGCTTAAGTCTTCAGAAGAACATGGAATATCATTGTTAAAGGCTGATAGTGAGGCAATTTACGGTTTTATAACTGCAAAAAGGGATACTTTTATCGCCACTTTCACTACAGTTGGAGATTTTATTGGATATTACCATGGTGATTCGCTATACATTGACAAAGAGAGAAAAACTTTGTTAAATTATGGGATGTATGGTTGTCCGTTTTATTTTTGGGATATTTCAGATTCGTCGTTTGTAAACAGTTATAATCGTTATAGAGTTCATAAATTGCCGTACAAATATGAAGATTGGGAAAATTATTGTGCAGTTTTAAAATCAACTGAATATTTTGAAGTAAAAACAGCTGATGAAGTTCCGTGTTATGCGTTGTATCTCAAATATATGAATTCTCCATATATGAAGAGCCATTTATTAAAAACTGCAATCGAAAATAATCCTTGCATTTTGCATGATTTTGTACATTTCAATCCAAATATGAGCGAATCAGAATGGATGAGACAATTTAGGCGATTCGTTAATGCTGGTCTTACAGTTGCAATGTTACCAGCTGTTGTTGAATTACTTGGACCTATTGTAGCCGAAATAATTGTGGCAGGAGGACCTACTGTTGCTGTTGCTACTAAAGAAGAAGCTGCAGTAAATTTTGGAACTGGAGCTGTAACAGAATCTTTTTGTTCTTTGTTCGTAACATATGTTACAACTGAAAATGATAATTGGTGGGAGAAAGTAGATTTGATTGATGTATGTGCTGATGCTGCTCAGGCAGGTGCACAGAATGTTATTAAATTTACTAAATACAAAACGCTATACAATTCAGGATTAGCATGTTTTTCAAACGTAACAATAACGGATATACCTAAAATATTCAATAGTCAAGATACTTTAATTAAGGTTATAACAGATTGTGGCATAGGTGCAATTTTTGAAGTTGTATTTTCTTCAAAGGCAATGACAAGGTTAATGAATTGGGTAAAAAATTTAAGTGAAGAACAATTAATAAAATTTTTTAGAAAAAAATTCTCTTTTGCACAACCGATTGATGAAATAAGTGTAATATCTGTGTTAGGTAAAAGACCTGAAGGTTGGAAAAACGAAATAATTCGTGTTTTAAATACAAAAGAAGGCATTGCTGTGTTTAATTTCCTTAAAGATTGTAATTATAATTATTTGAGGTTGAGTGCAAGAAATTTTGACAGGTTATCTCAAATTTATAGTAAAATAGGAAATGCAGAGCGAAAAAAATTGCATGATCTTTTTACAGAAGGTTATGATGCTAATTTGTTGATTTTAAGCATAGAACAATTTAAAACTGCAGAAAAGAAAAGTCCTTCTGATGCTGTAAATTTTGTATCAGATGTAATTTTCAAAAACAAAACGACGAATAAGACCATAGATATAGCAGGACAAGCTAAACCTTTGGAAAATTCACGAGAAAAAACTGTTACTATTGATGGTAAAACATATACTTCTGAAGAATTTATGTTGAAATATCAGGGTGATAACATCACTTATGGTTATTTAGTTGATAAAGGTAAACAAATTAAAATTGCTAAGTTCGATAAGAGGTATAATTTTGTCTGTGAGCTTATAATAGAGCCAGCAACAAAGTCTATTTCGACTAAGATTACAACAGAGAAAGAAAGAGATAATATTAAGAAATTTGTTAAAGAGAAACTTTTAGATGGTGAGTCGGAATGAAAATGCGTGCAACACATTATATTTTAATGGTGGTATATATAATATATTGCATATTTTATGCTATTAATATATGTAAATTTGATTGTATTGAAATGTCAATCTTTGGATTTGTATTAATAGTTGTATTTTTTTTGTTGCATTGCTTTATACAACATGATTTTGAGGATCTTTTTTCAAATATATTAATAATTTTTTTATTGGTATTTCTTTTCCCTCATATCGTTTTTGTAAAATTATTTTATAGATATCATGGATTTTCAATAATTAGATCGGCAGTTGTAATCAATGTTGAAGATAAACAGAATTACAAAGGTGGAAATACTGATATTAGGTTTAAATATCATAAATCATATAAAACAAAAACAATTTACAAATTATATAAATATAAAAAAGGAACAAAGATATTTGTTATTCATCCAGTAGAATGTAGTAATCCTGTTTTTAAAGAATATAAAGATACTACAAAATATTCTCAAATTTATGATTTTGCATTTCTTGATGATACTACATTTTATACATATCATGATTTTTCATTGATAAAACCAGATTTTGTGTATTATCAAGAAGGATTCAATGTAGTTTATAAAGCAACTTTTGACGGCAATTGTTTGCATTTTGTTGATGTTTGCGAAAAAAATCGAAAAGTGAAATATTCAATAAATAATGGTTCAATTACAAATGTACCGGATACTTTTTTAGTTTACAGAAATGTAAATGAAAAAATTAACGACCGCTTCATCGTCTGTGCGCCGGAAATAAACACACCGGAAAATTGGTCAAAAATCTCCGATTATGGCTACATTTTCCATTACGATATTTACAGCAAAGCGGAA
>JAFXZT010000116.1 GCA_017541145.1 Bacteroidales bacterium
AAGTGTAAACGAGGCTACGCTGCCGGATATAAATGAATTAAAAGAATATTTGGGTAAAATTTACAGACAGGCTGTTGATACTTTTGAGATTAAGACGGATACGCTGACTGTAAACGGTTTAGATAAATTTTCGCACGGTGGCAGCGGTGTTTTAACCGTTTACAACGACGACCAAAAAACAGTTTTGCGTGCATACGACTCGGAAATGAAAAACGGTGTTTATTATTTGTTTTTCATTGACAACGTAACCGACAAAAAAGACGGCAACGGAACAATGGTATCGGGTTATATGCCAAGAGGTTACAACGCAGGATTTATTTATGACAAAGGTTCGCCGCACACCATCGCTCACGAGTTAGGACACGGTATAGCGGGCTTGGAACATGTGTTTGAAAATTCAAAATCCAGCGGCAAAACCAAAAACTTGATGGATTATTCTTCAGGCGAAGAACTTTGGCATTTTCAGTGGGATGCAATTCATGACCCAAGCCGAGTTTGGATGAAGTGGAGTAAGGATGAAAGTGAGGGAGAATGGACTACTGATGGGCACTATTATCTCTTTACATATCTTGGAATGCTTATGGGAATGAAATATGAAGACGCAGAACGTTTAGGTAGATATGCAGAAGAACCTGATTCTCATGTTTTTGATGATGGAACTATGAGTGAAAATACTACTTGGCTTTATGGTGGCAAGCAACAGATTTTTCATGCTTTGACAGGAGGTTATCATGGAGTGGAACTAGCTGCAACAGCATATGCAATAAAGAATTATAAAAAATGGGGTTGGGATATTTATTTTAGGTTTTTTTTATTACATCGATTTGGTGATTGTTTTGCTCATTTCTATATTAATAATGATTCAAAAGGTTTCAAAGATATTTCTTTGGATAATTATATTAATGTGTTTGAGGTAAATTTAGCAAAATATTATACAAAATATAATATCGGGGATGAATTAGAATTGACATTTAAAGATAATTTGAAAGAGTACAAAATAATACATTCTTTTAATAAAAATGATATTGTTCTATATAATAATAGACTATACTCAACATACTCATTAGATGATTTGAAGAAAATATTATGTATGATTATTCTTGAATCAGATGCTTCTCGTATTTGTAAGTATAAATTATCTTATACTTTACCGTTAGGTTATACTTTTGGTAATGTAAGTGCTTATATATCAATGGATAAAGCTAATATTAAATCTATACAAGAATTTGTAATTAATAATCTAATAGCGAATGCAAGCGAACAGGATAAATATAATATGTATGGAGACAACATGGAATCTATTGTAAAAATTACTAGCGGACATACGATGGATGTGCTTTTAAGTAATAGTCCGGATGAAATATTGAGACGTCCAAATTTGTTTAAAATTTATGTAAAGCGGTGTTTAGAGTTACTTAATGAGGTGTCCAAGATAAATAATTTAAGATATGATTACACTCGTAAACAACAAGCAATTGAGGCAATAGATTTAGTTTTAAAATGGGGTAATCATAAGGTGTCAAGAGAGCATGGACAAATAATTGATTATGAAATAGATGGTGATAATGTTACTCTTATTTATGCACCTGATTATAGAACATCAAGATTAGATGCTGTGTGGGCATTTTTGATAGCAGCGAGTCAGGGAAAAACTGAATTTATTGTTCCTATTAAATGGTTGCCAGATGATTTAAATAAAGGTATTGCCAGTATAGTTTATTGTACTTCAATTGGAGATTTTGAAAGTGGTACTGAAAGTCAATATTCTGTATTAAAAGATTTCTTAATGTATGACAATTATTATATAATGAAACATTATGGCATACAATCAGTTATTCGGATAAAAGGTGAAAAATATTACAAATTTAAAATTGTTTATAAATGAAACAGCATATATATATAGCCTTACTATGTAAATTTTTTTTGTGCGTTGCCGCAGAAATCATTTGGTATAATTGGAAAGATATATGTCGATTTATCAAAGGAGAACCTCCAATTGAGTATATACACGACTCAAGTACATTTGAAGCAGATTGTTTGTTTTGGTGTATCATGTTTATACCATCTTTATTACAATTATGTTTGGAATTTATAATTGTGAAACGCAAGAAAAAAACATTTAACGCATTACTTGTTTGTAATATTATTAGTATTGATTTTTTCCCTCAGTATTTTTTTCTAATAGTTTCACAATTATTAGGAGGTGTTAGAGGATTGTTTCCTTTTGTATACGTATGGATTGCTGTTAAATTTATAACTTTAACATATATATATAATGTACAAAATAAATATCTAGTATGAAATGTTGGCGATAAAATGGAATCATCAGTCTAATATGGAAAATATAGAAGTTAATAAAATTTGTAATCAAAATATTTTTTTTATAAATTTTATTAATATAAAAATAATCAACACCATTGATACTTCATTACTCCACTTTGTGAAGAAGTTGCCAAATGGATGGAAGATAATATCGATAAATTAGAAGTAAATCCTAATTTACGATTTTAATATTACATCGAAATTTATAACAAATCAAAGTAGTCAAATAAAGTATTGTAAAGAAGAACAAAAATATTGAAAATTAGTGTCTTAATATTATTTTTATTCATCCTTGTTTCCTCCGCTAATGGTCAGGACACTATCGTTGTGTCCGTACCTTACGAGTCAAAAATCAAAGACACTATTGTAATTGACCAAAAATTTGATTACCTTTACCGCCGTGAAAATGGGGATTTTGTGGCAGTTATAGTGAACGATGACGGCTCAACAACCGAAACCGACGTTTACCCCGACAAAACTCCGGCACAAACATTAATCACTGACGGTCAAGGCGATAGCGTTGTTGTATCACAAAAAGGACAAGTTATGGGCATCAAAGAATACCGCGCCACGGGCGGCAACCGTGCGTTACTCAATGATTACCACCGCAAAAGCGATTCGCTGGCGCAGTGGCAAATCAACTTTTTGCCTGATACTGCTACACAAATATACGGCTTTGAT
>JAFXZT010000117.1 GCA_017541145.1 Bacteroidales bacterium
TTGATATATTTTATGTTAGATGATATAAAGTATAAATAAAATCTCTAAATTATACATCTAAAATAGATGAAATTTTCATAAAGATATTATTTTGTTTTATTCAACACTACAAAGTTAAAACACGTTTATTCAGTTTCCAAACAATTTTAATACAAAATTTTTCTCATAAAACTATAGATTTTAATAAGTTAGCGTTCAGAAAAAAAATTGTTATTTTTACGTCAATTTTCCGTCAAATTTCTGTTGAATTTCCATCAATTTCAAAAATTCGAGGCGTAATTTCATCGTGAATTTTTACAAAAATTTCTCGATAAAAATCTCCAATTCCGTCAGGTTTGTAAGTTACCGTTAAAATTGCAGATTCATTTTTCAAGATTTCTGTTTTGCTTATTTTTGCCGTTGTACATTCACACGATGTATAAACTGAATCTATCACCAAAACTTCTTTGTCTGAATTTTTGATTTCAAACTGAACGGTTTTTGTTTCGTCTTTTGAAAATACGCCTAAGTTTTTATGCGGATTCTCTTGTTTTTCAGGCGAATAATCAATATTCAATCTTTCACAAATCGTGCAGATATACAAATCCTTGATTTTCGGATTTTGAACCGGATTGCCAATGAGAACAACACGGTTGTTTTAGTCAAGTAAAAAACAATGAAAACGATCATCAGAGGGAAAATGATTCAAACGGTTGAATTCATCGCTGCTGTCAATACAGACGGGATAAGAAAAACGTCCTTCTCGCATTTTTGCCTTAACATTAAAAATATCACTACGATTTTTAGGATTAACAATTAAAATAATTACAAACTTATCTGTAAACTGTTTAATTTCATCAAACAATTTCTGCCATTCAGCAAATCGTAGTTTACAACTCAGACATCCGATAGAATCATAATAAACTAAAATTTTATTTTTCGCCTCAATGGAATAAGTCAAAGTATCTAAAGCATTATTGATAAAAACAATATTCTTTGGTATTTCCATAGTTTTTCCACTCATCTGATGAACAACGTCTGTTATATTATAATCAATACAACTGCAACAAAATGCTATTATAAAAAATATATTCAAAAATTTAAACTGCTTCATTTTTTTAATATTGAAATTTCATAACACATCTATCCGGATTATTAGCTGTAGCAAAAATTGCTTTACTATTTTCATCAACACAAAAACCTATAATAGGTAAATTCAAATGGAAAAGATATTTTGGATTTCCTTCATAATCAAAAACCAAAATACGGTCTTGTGGAGAACCCATTTTATCGCCACAATATAAAACCCAAATAAAATTTTCTGTTAAACAACTACTAACAGTTGAGGTTTTTGTTTCGTCTGTTACTGACCAATAATCATTTTTATCAACAAGTAATGGAGGAAAACACTCTGGCCCATAAACTCTTGATATTAAATTCAAATCGTTATCGAATATATCAAATAAATCGGTATATGTATATGTCACAAAAATTTTTTCTCTTACTTCGTTATAATAAAGACGTGGCTCAAATAATCGCTTTTTATATAACGAAAAATCCGAATTATCTTCTGTTTTTATATCAGGAAATCTCATTATAAATTTTTCATCACGAACACCTGAGGTATCATATAAACTCAAAAAAGTATTTTCATCATACAAACACTCCGCCAAAACTTTTCCATTTGTCAGTAATACCTGATCCGAAGTTCCATGTTCAAGTTTTATCTGCCACAAAGGAATAACATCATGCTTACTAAGAAAATCATTCTTATTATATACCAATGACTGTTGTAATTGTAAATCAAACATAAGCACGTAATCCATGAAAAATTGAAGTGTCCAACAACTAAGACTTTCGTTAGGTCCAATACCATAAGGAACGGCTTCCGTAATTTTATAAAATTTATCCTTATGAAAAACTTGAACCATATTATCACATGTTTTATCTATCATAACCAATGAAGAATCAATACAATAAATCCGACTTGGTTTCCATAAAGAATCAAATGGAAGTTCTTCTCCAATAAGTTCTATACATTCACCAAAATCCTCATAAGAGATGTGTTTAATTTCAGAATTTATTTGGTTATTGTCACATCCACAAATAAACAAAACCGAAACAATAAGTAATAATTTTATTTTTTCCATTTTATAATAGTATATGCAATTATTGAAAAATATTCAGTTACTTTTAAAACTTCTTGAATATCAGCGATAGAAATATCTTCAATCTTTGATTTTGACAAAATACGATTCATCAACTCTTTAGAAATTTTTGCTTTATCATCTGTAACCATAGCCATAGGAACTAATTCTCCCGTTTTAAACTCAACAGAATGAAATCCAAACATGTTAAATTTTCCTGCCGGTATATCTCTAGGGCATACCATAGAAAAACCACCTTGAGCAAAAAATGCATAACATATTTTCTTATTTAAAAGACTAACTGACCATGTCAAACTTCCCATTCCACGAAGATCTTGATTATAAAAAATCTCACAATTTTTTAGTCTATTTATATCTTTTTTAAAATCATAATTATACAAATAAAATGAAGCATGTTCTTTAATTACAGGAATTTTAACACTCGCCTTCAAATTATTTTTTACTTGACTAAGCATTGGAGATTCTTCTGACATTAAACCATATCCTGTAACGACAACATCTTCTTGTGCATATACTGATATGGTTATCAGCATCAGAAAAATTAATAATTTATATTTCATATATTTAATTTATTGTAATTGCACATCCTTTATGATTTGGATGTGCAATTTTAAGTTAAATACTAATTTGGATAACTATCAGGACAATGATAATAAGAATAACCCAAATAAGAACTTTTTCTAATATCACAATAATACAATTCACTAAAGCGACAAACAGATCTGCAATCAGTATAACTACCTATCGGTTCTTCTTGTCCAAGAGCCTCAACATTCTCAAGTTGCAAATCACTCAAATTAGCCTTTGCGCTGTTCTGATTTGCAGTGTAAACGCCAAACACTGATGCTGCAACTACGGCAGCTGAAATAAAGATTTTTTTCATAAAAAAATGATTTTTTTTGTTCTGCAATTCTTAATTTTTTTATATCTTTGCAGAACGTTTATAAAAAATTTTCTTTGGTCTATCTTTTGATTCCCGACCAAATGGAATATTTTGAAAATCTGTTGCTCCGTAGGCAACAACTTAAAACGTTACTAAGTTTTTGTTAATACCTCCTTTTATGTTAGGGGTTTTACACTTGGGCAGTGATACAGAGTTTGCGAGACACGGTACGCGCTGTCCGTTTTTTAAGTTTTTATCTGTTAGTAAATCGTAATCGTTTGTAAAATATATCAGAGAAGCTTTTTTTCCAATGAGTTTACTGAAAAAGAAATAGATTAAAAGAAAGAATTAAAGTTGTCAGAAATGACAATCTCAATGATAGAAAAAATTTCATGTACAAGTCTTTCAATTAAAATACTTCTTCAGGTTGCCTAAAACTTCATGTGTGACGCAACAATTACCACTAAACTATACTTAATAACTTCTTTCCTTGGTTATTGATATATTTTATGTTAGATGATATAAAGTATAAATAAAATCTCTAAATTATACATCTAAAATAGATGAAATTTTCATAAAGATATTATTTTGTTTTATTCAACACTACAAAGTTAAAACACGTTTATTCAGTTTCCAAA
>JAFXZT010000118.1 GCA_017541145.1 Bacteroidales bacterium
CGCTCTTGACGCTGAAAACGAGCGCAAAATCGTTGAAAATCTGTCAAAATTTTATCAAGACAAAACAGTGATTGTGGCGGCGCATCGTCTTAGCACGGTTAAAAATGCTGACAAGATAATTGTACTTTCCGACGGCAAAATTGCAGAAGTCGGCACTCACGAAAGTCTTACGGCTCAGCAAGGTATTTATTACAATTTGGTAAAAAATCAATTGGAATTGGGAGGATAATTTAGGATTTCCTCGCATTTTTCCAAATCAAAACCTTTGAACATCACCAACAAGCAATGTAGCGTGGTATTTTTGGATTTCTGAACCACCAAACCGTATTTTGAATACTTTTGCAACTGCGCAATTGCTTCGTCCGCCTTGTTTTGAATTTCAGTAGCAGTAGCATCGGTTTTAACATACTTGAACTCAATAAGATAACTATGCTTTAAGTCGGAATAAATATCTGTTCTGGGTTCAAGATAAAGGTCAGGAAAACCAGCCGAAGTGTCAGCCTCAGAATGTGGAAAATAAACACTGCTTTGACACGTTGAAGCCAAGGTAAAGCCGTGTAAGAATTTTTCACCTTTTGCCTTATCGCGTGTAGTGGCAAAAGTCTTAATCGTCTTAGATAAATACTCGAAAAATGCCTTCCACTGACCGTCAAAAGCCATATCCGAGAGCAATTTGCTGCCGTCCCAAGAATCAAAAAACAATTCGTTGTCGTTGTAATTATCCATAAGATAATTGATAAGTTGCTCTTTTACAACGATATTCGGAATTTTGAAAATTACATCTTGTTTTGAAAAACCTCCGATTGTCACCATTCCAAAATAATATAAAAGACTTTTAAAATTGTCTTTCAAAACTATTTTTTCAGCAGGAAAATTTTCATTAAGTTTGCCAGTTATTTGTCCGTCGGTTATAAGACTTTGAATTATTGAACCTTCATACTCCATTTCTTTGTCCTTACGGATAAGCATTTTGAGTTTGGCGTAATCAGTGCGGATATTGCTGTCGATGATGTTTTTTGGGAATTTGCCGGTATTACAAAGTTTATCAACAAAATACAACAACATATCCGAATTATACATCGTAGTTTCCCCGAAACAATCCTCCGCAAAACAATAATTATCGTACCAAGGACGAATGGTTTCAATGATTTCATCAACAGAACAAGGAAATTTAAAATACTTGCTGTAATACGTGAGCATTTCGCGGGTTTCCTGTTCTGTGAAACCTGTGATTTCGTTAAACCTTGCGTCTGTGGTGTAATTAGTACCAATATTGAATCCGCTTGTTAAATCGTCAAGCGTTACGGGTGAAACACCGGTGATGAAAAGTCGTTCGATTGCGGTCTTAGAACCGTCTTTTATAGCGTTGAAAAATGTCCGCAAATATCCCGTGCGGTGC
Organism: Bacteroidales bacterium; assembly: GCA_017541145.1. GTDB lineage: Bacteria > Bacteroidota > Bacteroidia > Bacteroidales > UBA3824 > UBA3824. Next base: position 1,400 of record JAFXZT010000118.1, read on the forward strand.
GTTTCGTCCATATAACGCCCAAGTTGTGTGTAATCCGACAAGATGTTGTTTGTGAAATTGTCATACTCGTCAATAAAAAGGTAGATTTTTTTGTCGGTCTTTTCGATTTCCTGAATGATGTATTTGAGTTCATCAACAGCGTTTTTTCCAATTTTTTCCAACTCAGATTTGGCATTGTCAGGAAAAAATTGTGAATAAATGTCGCAGAAATTCTTGAACCGCAAATCGCAATATGAATTAAAATTATTCTTGTAGTCTTCTATATTGCCGTTTATCATTGCGAAATTAAGTTCAAGCACAAGATACGCATTTCTGCTTGGTGTCGGATTATCGCCAATCCAAAGTCCCGAAAATATCTCCTCAAACTTATCTTTCTTATTGATGTCGTAATATGCTTCCAACATCGTCATAGTCAACGTTTTGCCAAAACGTCTCGGACGAACCAAAAAGAAATATTTATTCGCGTACTCTATTTCCGGAATAAAGTGCGTTTTGTCAACGTAATAACAATTATCGCGGCGGAGCATTTCAAAGCCCTGAATGCCGTATGGTATGCGTTTTGCCAAAGGATTCCACATAATCGAAAAATGTTTTGTGGCAAAGATAATAAAAATAGTCAGATTTTTATAATTCTTTTTTTGCCCCGTTTATCCTTGATTTTGCGCTGTAATATGATAAAGGAATTAATAAACTACAATTTTTAGTTTTAAAACTTCGGGTGAAATTATTGATCCGGAAAACGTACACGTTCAGTACGCTAATGAAAATTGTCACGTGACATGATTGACTTTTTTTTCGATTTTTTGAAAATTGTTTGATAAAAATTGTCTAAAATTTTCAAATTATCGAAATTGTAACGCTAAAATTCGTTTTTTGCATTGAAATTATCGATTTTGTAGGGCAAAGATGCAATAAATTTATCAAATTATCGATTTTGTAGGGCAACAATTTTATTTTTTTGATTTTTTTTTAATCTTGTATCGCTACAAAATCGATAATTTTTATTTTTTAGAGCATTTTATCGCGACAAGATTAATAATTTCAAAAAATTTAGACAATTTCAACGCGACAAAATCGATAATTTGAAAAATTTAGAGCATTTTATCGCGACAAGATTGATAATTTTTTTATTTTTTGAAAATTGTCACGCGACAAGATTGATAATTTGAAAAATTTAGAGCATTTTATCGCGACAATATTGATAATTTTTTTATTTTTTGAAAATTGTATCGCTACAAGATTGATAATTTTTCGATGTTTTGAAAATTGTCACGCGACAAGATTGATAATTCGCGGTAATAATTTGTAATCAACAAAAACGTTCCGGACAAAATATCGGAATCAACAAAAATGTTCCGGTGATAATTGTCGTAACATCTTTTACTAACCGGGTTTGATGTCGTAACCTGCAACACCGCCCGGCTATTTGATGTCGCCGACTCGAGGTCGGGAGAGGTAAAATGATTGTCGATTAAATTTTATTCTGATTATAGAACGTCTCTACAATCAATATTCAATTATACTCTTAATCAATTTGTCTCTTGTATGAGAATCAAGAGTACTAATGAATTTGTCAATATCATCGCTTTCATTAAATTCCAACAACAACAAGAAATATCCTCGTAACGATGAAAAATAACTTTCATAATATTTCGGCTCGGTTTTCGGAAGTCTTTTAAATGATTTAATAGCTTCCTTATAATGATTTTTAATTTCCTCAAAATCACGTTCTTTATCTTCTGATTGCGCAAGTGTTTTCGCGATGTTAAGATGTAAAATCCCGTTTTTATACAATTCTGACGGTGATGTATTGTTTGCCATATTTTATATCTTTTAATTTTGATGCAAAGGTAATATTTTTCTTATAACTAAAGTCATATTAGCATTTTATTTCTTTTTTTGTTAATGTTTTGTTTAGGATAAAAATATCAAACGCAGGAATAAAAATATCTAACTTTGCAACGTACTCAGCAAGGATAAAGCAAATTATAAAAAGACAAAAATAAGCTAATTTTTTATCGCAAGATTAATTAAACACAAATGAAAAGGACTTTAGTACAGTACAAGATTCTGAAAGTTTTAATTCCTTTAGTATCAGCAACATTGCTGATTATGATGATAGTAAGCTACAGAACTGATTTCAATTCACAAAAAGAGTTTTTCGAACACAATATGGAAAAACTCAACGAAAAATCCGCAACAGAAGTACAAAGCAAAATCGAAAACCAACGCACTACACTTCAATGGATTGCTACCGACGAAAAATTCGCTAACATGGATACTGCTGAATATGTTAGCCAACTGAATTTTTATGCTTCAAACAATACCAAATATTATTCTAAATTGTACATCGTTTATCCCGACGGCAGCTATTATGTATCGGGACAAGGATGGCAAAAACAAAAAGTCAACGACAGAAAATATTTCTCTGACATCTTTATTGAACACAAAGATTTTTCGATTTCAAGCCCGGAATTATCACGCTCTACCGGTATCAAGAAATATACATTGGCTGTACCAATCAAAAACGGAAACGAAGTTGTAGGTATACTTTGCGGAAATGTAAATCTTTCTATTTTGAAAGAAATCGTAGAATCTTGTAAGTTCGGTAAAAAAGGTATTACATATATTGTTGACGAAAAAGCTACTCTTATCGGAACAATTTACGAAGAGCTTACAATGACATTCAATATCATTACCGACGGTGCAAAAATGTACCCCGGACTCGAAAAAATCGGTCAAGAGGTTACAAGAGGTAACAAATCAAAGGGTTATGCCGAAGATATTCAAAACGATGAGCAACTTTACGTTACCAGTCACCAAATAGCAGGTACTCCGGGTTGGTTTGTTATCAGCTGCATACCCGACGATGAATTCAAGAGTACTGCCAACAACAATTTCAGAATTACACTGATTTTTCTTGTGATTACTTTGATTGTAATAGCATTGGCAATTAGAACATGTCTGAAAAACATGCTCACCAAACCGCTCAAACAACTCTCGGCAGCAATCAAAAATATTACGGAAGGAAATCTTCGCAATCATATTGATTATACTTCAAACGATGAAATCGGACTGATGTGTGACAATATCCGCGAAATGAATCATAAACTTCATAATTTAGTAGAAGTAATAAAAGAAGGTTCCGACAGTTTGGCGGCAAATTCAGAACAAGTAAATGCCACTTCTCAACAAGTAATGGAAGGTTCATTATCTCAGAACGAAAGTGTTGAGGAACTTACCGCTACAATGGAAGAGATGGCAAGTAATATCGAGCAAAATACCAACAACGCCCGCAAAACCAATGAGGTTTCTCAAGATGCTTGCAACAAGTTCAACGAAGTAGTAGAAAACATCAACAAACTGTTGAACAACAACAAAAATATTTCGGAAGCTATCACGATAGTAAACGAAATAGCATTTCAGACCAATATTCTCGCATTAAATGCCGCAGTAGAAGCCGCACGCGCCGGCGATGCCGGAAAAGGTTTTGCAGTAGTAGCAAAAGAAGTTCGCTCTCTTGCAGAGAAATCCAAAAATGCTGCCGACAGTATTGTAGAGATGTCTAAAAAGGGTTTAACATTATCCGAAGAAGCTCACACCGTAATGCAGGAAACCATACCGAAGATCGAAAATACAAGAATCTTGGTAAACGAAATTGCAAGTGCAAGTCTTGAGCAGAAAATAAGTGCAAATCAGGTTAACGATTTGATTATCGGAATCAACGGCACAGTAAAAAACAATTCGTCCTCATCGGAAATGCTTGCAGAAAGTGCCAACAATCTTGCCACACAAGCCGAAAACTTAAAAGAAGTGGTAAGTTATTTCAAAGACTAATACCAAAATCCCGCACTGAAAATGCGGTTTTCAATACCATTATCCACCTTGCAGAGCCGCCCGCAAAGCGGCTCTGCTTTTTTTTTGAGTAATTGTTATACAAAATTTTACTACTTTTGCATCCGAAAATCATTTTCCATTTATCATGACAGAATTTACAAACGAAGAATTGAAACGCTATAGTCGGCATATACTTTTGGAAGGTATTGGGACTGAAGGTCAAATTAAAATAAAAAATGCAAAAGTTTTGGTGGTGGGCGCAGGCGGTCTCGGCTCTCCCGTGATTCTGTATCTCGCGGCTGCCGGCGTTGGTACAATCGGTATTATTGACGGCGACAATGTAAATTTAAGTAATCTTCAACGTCAGGTTATTCATTTTACAAACGATGTAGCTACACCCAAAACCGAAAGCGCAAAACAAAAGGTTAACGCTCTCAATCCAAATGTCAACGTGATAACTTACAAGGATTTTCTTACAAAGAAAAATGCCGAACAAATAATTTCTCAATATGATTTTGTGGTGGAAGCTTCCGACAATTACGCCGCAAAATACAGAGTAAACGATACTTGTGTAAAACTCAAAAAGCCGTTTAATTTGGGCGGTATCAACAAGTTTGAAGGTCAGACTTTTACATATATTCCGGGTTCAACATGTTTTAGATGTATTTTTCCCGAACCGCCTGCAAACGACGAGTCATGCGAAATATCCGGAGTTTTCGGAGCCATTGCCGGTATGCTTGGTACAATTCAAGCCGCTGAAACTTTGAAATTTATTACCGGAATCGGCGAACTTCTTACCAACAAACTTCTAACTTTTGACGCCAAAACTATGGATTTCAATAAAATAAGTACAATAAAAAATCCGGATTGCAAAATCTGCGGTGAAAACCAACAATTATAGCTTCAAAACAAAAATAATATAAAATGAGCGCCTTGAAAATATCCAAGACGCTCTTAATAGAATTAACAAATTTAAATTTATACTTCGTAGTCAAAACAGATACGCTGTTTTACAAAAGGTTTTACCAAATTGGTAGCAACAGCAACGTGGTAAGGATGTACAGCGTAACCCTTGAGGGCTTCCACACTCTCTAATGTGCTGTCGAGCATTACATCACAATTAGAAGTTTCAAGTCCGTTGATATTTACTTTGATTTCCGAAAGCCCCGGAACAATTCCTTTCAAACCTTCCAAACCGGCTTTGATATCTGCCTTTATTTTTTGTTGTTCAGCTTCTGACAATCCGTCTTTTAGCTGCCAAAGAATTACGTGTTTTACCATTTTTTTTATATTGATTAGTATTAATGTTTATCCGAAATTACGCATTAGATTTTGATTCATCCTTTTTTATCGGTTTTACTATTTTGTAAAAACCGCTTGGAACCGGCACTTCAAATTTCATCAACTTGTTGGTTTTAGGATGTATAAACTGCAATGTTGCAGCATGTAAGCACACACGTTTCAACGGATTGGTCTTGGCATCGTATTTGGCATCGCCAGCTACAGGATTTCCGATAGAAGAAAGCTGTACACGAATCTGGTTTTTGCGTCCGGTGTCAAGATTGAGTTTCAACAAAGAATACTCGCCGTTGGTCTGCAATGTCTGATAATGTGTCTGTGCAAACTGTCCGCCGTTGTTGATGAATGATGAATGTATTTTCAACATCTTATCCTCAGTAAGATAAGATTTTATTGTATCTTCTTTGTAATTTGGAGTACCTTCTACTACGGCATAATACGAACGCTCAACAACCATCTCGTTCCAATTGTTGCGAAGTCTGTCGCGTGCAAACATGGATTTTGCAAACATCATCACGCCCGATGTTTTTCTATCCAAACGGTGTACAACATAGATATGATGTCCGCGTCCTTGTTTTTTTACATGCACATTTACAAAGTGATATGCAGTGTTTTCTTTTTCGCCGTCGGTACCTACAGACAACAAGCCTTCTTTTTTGTTGATTACAATTACATCGTAATCTTCGTAAAGGATATCGAGCTGAGAATTGTTGATACCACCGGTGTTCATAAGTTTCGGGCGGTAAAGTATTCTTACTTCGCTACCTTTATTTACAGGGTAATCGAAAGCAGTAGTCGCCATGTTATCGACTACCACACGTCCGCTTTTTAGGATTTCACGAACCTTAGTTTTGCTACGGTCAGCGATTTTTGCGAAAAGGAAATCCAAAAGTGTGTAATCCTTTTCGGCTCTGAATGTCATTTCTGCGGCTGCAGACGGCTGCTGTTTTCTGTTCATATATGTTTTTTACTTTACTATGAAGCTTTCCAAATATTTTTCGATAGCGTTGCGGTCAAGTTTTTTACCGATAAAAACGAGTTTTGTAAATCTCTCTTCGTCCGATGCCCATTCTTCACCGTCTTCTACTATGAAATATTGACGTACTGATTGAAGTATGAGTTTGTGTTTTTTTCCTGCTATTGACAATATACCTTTGATACGGAATACGTTGGCTGAGTTGTACTGAAGTATGCCTTGTATCCAATATACAAATTTTTGTTCGTCGAGCTGACCTTTTATTGTAAAACCTTCGGAAATGATATTGTGTGCAAAGGCATCGTTGTGTTTGTTGTGAGGATTTGATGCAAAAGACGGCATGTTGTTTTCCATGTCCATCATATCGAATTTCAAAGGAGTTGCATTCTTGAAATCGGTAACGAGTTTTTCGATATTTTGTGCTGTATAAGCAAATGTATCAAGTATATCGCAATTTTTAATATCAGCATGCGAAACGCAATAGAGTTTTGCCGTAGGATTTACAGTACGAATAAGTTTCTTAACTCTTTCGCCGTCTTCGGGTGTTACATCTTCTATCTTGTTGAGAATAATGATATCGGCAACGGCAAGCTGACGGTGTACTTCAGGCTGTTGTTCAGCAGATTCTTCATAAGTCATTGCATCGGCAAGACAAATTACAGAATCGATCACAAATTTGCGTTGAAACTCTTCGTAACCCACAAAATTGTCGATAACACCGGCAGGATCTGCGATACCGGTAGTTTCGATAAGAAGATTGTCGAACTGATAACGTGAAGTAAGAAGATTGTTCAATGTTTGAGTAAGACCTTCGCTGAGGTTGCAGCAAATACATCCGTTAGAAAGTTCGTACATATTGGAGATATTGCCAACGATAAGGCCACCATCGATTCCGACTTCGCCAAATTCGTTTTCTATAATCGCGAATCTTTTGTTGGTATATTTTTTTATAATATTGTTTAACAAAGTAGTTTTACCGGCACCCAAAAAACCGGTAAGAATAGTGACAGGTATTCTGCCCTCTGTATTATTAGCCATTTTTTGTAACGATTATATTTTTATAAAATCCAAATGCAAATTTGCAAATAATTAATCAAATAATCAATTAAAAAACTATTAAAATAAATTCATATTTAATCAATATTAAGGATGTTTTTATTACATTTGCGGTGTGAAAAAAAGGACGAAATGACATGCTTTAGAAACATCAGCTGCTTGATGACAATTTTTTTTGTTTGGATATTCAATATATACAAAAGCTCGGCGCAAGATACCAATTACGTAAAAAAATATGGAAATATTTTAAATGTAAAAGTTTTTACTTACAACAACGTATTGGAATTCAAAGACAAAGGCTCCGGACTGAATTATATACCGGATTTACATTCGGGCATAGGCGTTGGTTTTTATTGCAAGTATTTTCCTTTTGATTTCACAATGCGACAAGAAGTATCACTTATCGGCAACGACAAATACCATTCAACAAGCGTTACCGACTTGCAGCTGAAAGGCTACAACAAGTATTTTGCCGGCGATATCTATATTCAAAACTACACCGGATTTTATACAAGCGATGTTATTAGTTATAAATCCAAAATCAAAGACTTACACGAATCAGAATACAATCCTGATATGTCGGTAAGACTTATAGAGGCAGTCGGCAAATATATTTTCAATCACGAAAAATTTTCGTACAAAGCCGGATTTACAAGTTATGAAAAACAGAAAATCTCGGCGGGAAGTGCTACTATAGGTTGCGCTCTTTATTATGTGAGCATCTGCGCCGACAGTTCGCTTGTAAAACTTGAAAATCATGATAATATCCAAGCATGCAACTTCGGTTTCAATGGCGGTTACTCTTACAATTATGTATTTGGCAAACGCTCTACATTGTTTATATCAGGATTGTTGGGACTAAACTCCAGCAATTTTATTTTCAAGGCAAAACACGACCGCGAAATGAGAATATCGCCGGCATTGCATATCAAAGCTGCATATTGGCAAAATTTTCATAACTGGTCAGCCGGAATTACTTGTGTATACAACCTCGTACATCAAACTTTTGATAAGGATTTAACAATTTTTATTAACTCAAGACGAATTGAGATGATGTTAATACGACGTTTATGGTATCCCAAGAAACAAAACAAATCGAACATAACAACTAAACAATACTAACTAAAATAACTATTTCAACCAATGAAAAACGAAAACAAAAAAACTAATAATAAAAAACGGAATATTTTTAAATGGTATTTTCGATTATACAAAGGTAAATGGTACAAGAAAATAATTGTAGCGTTGTTATCTTTTGTAATTTTTGTAATACTACTATTTGGCGCAGTAGATATCAATTTTCTGTGGCTGTTTGGCGAAAGTCCGACTGCCGAAGAAATTGAAAACGGTACTACCGCCGAAGCATCAATTATCTACACCGCCGACGGCAAAATTATGGGAAAATTCTTCAGCGAAAACCGTATTTCCGCCAAATACGAAGAAATTTCTCCTATCTTGATTAAAACTCTGATTGCCACCGAAGACGAAAGATTTTATTCTCATCACGGAATAGATTTTCAAGGATTGGGAGCTGCTGTTAAAGATATGATTTTCAACAGCAAAGCCAGAGGTGCAAGCACTATTACTCAACAATTGGTAAAAAACTTGTACAAAACCCGAACTTCAAAATACAAACTCGGACTTTTGGGTCGTATTCCGGGCGTGAAACTCCTGATTATGAAACTCAAAGAATGGGTTGTCGCTATTAAAATCGAAATGAGATTTTCCAAAGAAGAAATTCTTACGATGTATCTCAACACAGTGGATTTCGGAAGCAATGCCTTTGGTATCAACACCGCTGCAAGAACTTATTTCAATGTATCGCCCGCAAATCTCAATTACGAACAATCGGCAGTATTGGTAGGTTTACTAAAAGCAACTACATATTACAATCCCCGTCTTAATCCCGAAAATGCTTTGAAACGCAGAAATATCGTGTTGCAAAACATGGTAAAAAACAACTATCTGTCTCAAGCCGAATGCGATTCAATATGCAAAATTCCGATAAAATTGGATTATTACGTAGAAAACAATTACGACGGAATGGCTCTGCATTTTCGCGACCAAATTGCTGAATATCTGAAAGATTGGTTGAAACAAACCGGCAAAAATCTTTACACCGACGGATTGAAAATTCATGTAACAATAGATTCTGCAATGCAAGTTTACGCTCAGCAGGCAGCCATGGAACACATGAAAACGCTTCAAGATTCTTTTTACCGTCATTGGAAATATTTGGGAAATCCGTGGTGCGATGTTCACCACAAAGAAATTCCCGATTTTATTGAAAATATCGCATACAAACTTCCTCAGTTCAAAGAACTTATCACCAAATACAACGGCGACACGGCAAAAGTAATGGAAGAATTTGAGAAACCTCACAAGCTACAGGTTTTCGATTATCAACTTGGCAACAAGGATACTACGCTTTCTACTTTGGATTCAATACGTTACATGGTAAAATTTCTACATTGTGCATTTGTAGCAATCGAGCCGGAATCGCGACATATCAAAGCTTGGATTGGCGATTTGGATTTTCATTATTGGAAATACGACAAGGTAACTGCAATGCGTCAACCCGGAAGTACTTTTAAACTGTTTGATTATACCGAAGCCATGAACCAAGGTTACTCTCCTTGCGACGAACGCCGCGACCAATATGTTGTTTGGCCGGTTTGGGACAAAGGTGTACGCAAAAATTGGATTCCTCACAATGCCGACGGTATTTGTATGGATACAACATTCTCTCTTAGAGCCGCTTTCGCAAGAAGTATCAACACAATAGCCGTACAAATAAGCAAAGAAGTAGGAATCAAAAATATTTGTAAAACCGCTCATGCCATGGGTATTACATCGCCGCTAAACGATACAATGCCTTCGGTATGTCTTGGCGGTCAAGATGTTAGTTTGCTCGATCTTACAAATTCGTATTGCACTGTAATGGCTGACGGCATGTATCAAGCACCGATACTTGTAACAAAAATCGAAGACAAATCGGGCAATGTTATTTTCACTGCGCCCGAACAAATTTCGCAAGCAATTCCTTACGAATCAGCATTTTTGATGCAAAGTATGCTTCACGGAGCACTTACCGAAAAACATTGCACTTCGGGTTACCTTTGGAGATATGTAAAACAATGGTACAACACATGTCAGTTCGGCGGCAAAACCGGAACTTCCAACAACCATTCCGACGGCTGGTTTATAGGAGTAACACCGGGACTTGTAGGCGGAGCGTGGGCAGGCGGCGAATACCGTTGCATACATTTCAGAAACGGCGAAATCGCAGGCGGAAACTTCACGGCGTTGCCTCTTTGCGGCAAATTTTTCCAAAAAGTATTGTCAGATCCGGCTTACGAACGCTATCACCAGAAATTCCCGGAACCGACACAAAAAATATCAAGAAGCTACCGTTGCAAACAATACGATTACGACGATTTGATTTTGCAACGTCAGCAACAATCTGACGACTCGGAAGATGAATCAGACGAATTGGAATAAAAAAATATCATAACAATACAATGGTACTAAATTATATTTGGATTGCATTTTTTATAATCGGCTTTTTAGCAGCCGGTTTCAAATTTATTTTTCAAGGCGACACTACAGTATTTGCAAATATTGTAGAAAACATTTTTGATAACAGTAAACTCGGTTTTGAAATCTCGTTGGGTCTTACAGGCGTACTCACACTCTGGACCGGATTGTTGAAAGTTGGCGAAAAAGGCGGAATGACAAATGCAATTGCAAAGATATTCAGACCATTTTTCCGCAGACTTTTTCCCGGAATACCGGAAAATCATCCCGCAATGGGAAGTATTGTAATGAATTTCAGTGCCAACATGCTCGGTTTGGACAATGCCGCAACTCCACTCGGTCTAAAAGCGATGAGTCAAATGCAAGAACTCAATCCGAACAAAGACACAGCATCTAATGAGCAAATTATGTTTCTGACTCTCAACGCATCGGGTCTTACAATTTTACCGATAAATGTAATGATGTACCGATTGCAACTTGGCGCACAAGATCCGAGCGATGTTTTTATACCGATACTTTTAGCAACTTCCATCGCTACATTTGCCGGATTGTTAACAGTATGTATACGTCAGAAAATCAAACTTTTGGATCCGGTGATTTTGGCTTACGTAGGAGTGATACTCATGTTGGAAGGCGCATTGGTATTTGCATTTATGCACATGGAACCCGAAAAAATAAAAGAAGTAAGCTCGGTAGTTGCCAACGGAACAATACTTTTTGTAATTATACTTTTTATAACCGTTGCTATGCTACGGAAAATCAACGTATACGAAGCATTTATAGAAGGCGCAAAAGAAGGATTTTCTACGGCGATAAAAATTATTCCTTACATGGTAGCAATACTAATTGCCATCGGAATTTTCAGAACTTCAGGAGCATTGGAATTTATAACAAACGGACTTGCACAATTACTAAGTGCAATGGGAATCGATACAAGTTTTATACCGTCGCTGCCAACCGCACTTATGAAACCTCTCAGCGGCTCAGGAGCAAGAGGCATGATGATTGACTGTATGAAAACTTACGGAGCCGACTCATTTGCAGGACGACTAAGCTGTACAATGCAAGGTGCTGCCGATACTACTTTTTATATAATTGCACTTTATTTCGGCTCGGTTGGAATCCGCAAAACCCGTTACGCAGTTTCTGCCGGATTGATAGCAGAATTTGCCGGACTTATCGGAGCTATTTATATCGCATACTTATTTTTCTAACAGCTGAAATCATCTTAGCCGAAAAAAATGAAATTGTCGCTTTGAAGGCGACGTTTACGGATTTTATTTTTACAAAATTTGCAATATCAAAACTAAAGATATTTGTAAAAACCATAAAAAATAAAATACCATGAACAACAATACAGAACTCATTTTTATCATCGACCAATCAGGTTCGATGTCAGGCTTGGAATCAGACACAATCGGCGGATTCAACAGCATGCTCCAAAAGCATCAACAACAAGAAGGAACTTGTCATATCTCAACAATTTTCTTCTCCAACAAGTCAGAAGTAATTCACAACCGCAAGAATATCAACGAAGTAAAACCGTTGACTTCAAAAGATTATATTCCCGGCGGCAGTACAGCACTTCTCGACGCAATCGGCAACGCAATCAATCACACAATAAAAGTACAACGATTGGCAGCGGAAGACGAAAAAGCAAAAAATGTGGTTTTCGTAATCATTACCGACGGCGAAGAAAACAGTTCAAGAGAATACTCTTCCGACCAAATTCACAAGATGATAAGTCTTGAACAAGAAGAATACGGTTGGGAATTCATGTTTCTTGGAGCTAACATCGATGCCATCAAAACGGCAAAAACCTACGGCATACACGAATCAAGAGCGTCCAATTTCGTTTGCGACTCATCAGGAGTTCAACTAAATTTCTCCGCAATCGGCAACGCAATTTTGGGAATGAGAAAATCAGGCAAGATTAACGACAACTGGTGCGAAGAAATTGAACAAGATTTTCAAAAGCGAAACTCAAAATAAGAATCTAAATAAAAAAGGGGTTGACAATAAAACAATTTACAGTCAATCCCTTTTTTATGATATATAGTTTTATGATACAACAATTACAATTTAGGACCCTTCAAAATGCCGTGTTCACTACGCGCAATAAAATTGAGAATTTCGTCACGCTCAGCACATTGAGGCACTTCTTCCTTGATTTTTTCGATAGCCTTGGTCAAATTGAGTTCTGACTGATAGATAAAACGGTAACAATTTTTGATAACTGCAACCTGTTCTTCAGTAAAACCGCGACGACCAAGACCCACGATATTAATACCGCAATATTGAATAGGTGTACGACCTGCGTAAGCGTATGGCGGAACATCCTTGTTGACACCCGACATACCGGAAGTCATAGAATGAGCACCGATTTTTGAAAACTGAGGAATAGCAGACGCACCGCCAATTACAGCCCAATCATCGATTTCCACTTCGCCCGCAATCTGTGTAGAATTGCTGATAACGATATGGCTGCCCAAAACACAATCGTGTCCGACATGACAATAAGCCATAATCAAATTGTTAGAACCAATTACAGTTTTGCCGCGCGATGCAGTACCTCTGTTGAGAGTAACACATTCACGGATTGTATTGTTGTCACCTACCTCAAGAGTAGTATATTCGCCCTTGAATTTAAGGTCTTGGGGAACAGCGCCAATAGATGCTCCCGGAAAAATTCTGTTGTTTTTTCCAAGACGTGTGCCGGAAAAAACATGAACATTGGAGATCAAAGTACAACCGTCACCGATTTCTACGTCGTCATCTATTACGCAGAACGGACCGATTGTTACATTTTCTCCAATTTTAGCATTTGGGTTTATTTCGGTTAATTTGTGTATCATAGTCTTTATTTGTTTTTGGTTACCAATGCAGTAAACTCACCTTCTGAAATTTCTTGACCATTAACATAAGTTTTTCCTGTCATTGTAACAATACCGCGGCGAATCGGTTCTGTAAGCTGAAGTTTAAATACAAGAACATCACCCGGAACTGCTTTTGACTTGAATTTCACTTTGTCGATTTTCAAGAAATATGTAGAATAACGTTCAGGCTCGTCAACATTGTTCAAAACCAAAATACCACCGGTTTGAGCCATTGCCTCTATCTGCAATACGCCCGGCATTACTGGTTCTGACGGGAAATGTCCCTGGAAGAAAAGCTCGTCGTTGGTTAAGTTTTTGATTCCCACGATTTCGGTTTTTGACATCTCGATAATCTTATCAACCAAAAGGAACGGATAACGGTGTGGCATCAATTGTTTGATTCTGTTAACATCCATTATCGGTTCTTTGTAAATATCAAAGAATACACGATTGTCTTTTTGTTTTGCTTTGATATGCTGTTTGATTATTTTAGCAAACTCCACATTTGATGCGTGTCCCGGACGGGTAGCAAAAATTCTGCCTTTGAACGGAATACCAACAAGTTTCATATCGCCAACCATATCCAAAAGCTTGTGTCTTGCAGGTTCGTTAGGGAAAATCAAGCTCTCTGCATTCAAAATGCCGCGACCTTTGGCATCTACATGCGGACGGTTGAGCAAATCTGTAAGTTTATTAATCTCATCTTGAGACATCTCTTTTTCCATGATTACAAGCGCATTGTCCAAAGAGCCGCCTTTTATGAGATTGTTTTGTGCAAGATATGCTATTTCTTTTGCAAATACAAATGTCTTGCAAGGTGCAATTTCTTTTTCAAAATCCTTGAAATCTACTGTTGATGCAAATTGATTACCCAATACTTCTGAATTGTAATCAATCATAACATTGTAGTTTTCAGCATTTTCCGGAATAAGGATATATTCAATACCTTTTTCCGGATTAGAATATGTAAGAGTTTCTTTTATCTCAAAGAATACTTTTTCAGCCTCTTGTTCTACGATACCGGCATTAATAATAGCATCTGCAAAAGGTTTTGCACTGCCGTCGAGTATCGGAGTTTCCTGATTGTTGATCTCGATTAAAAGATTGTCGATACCCAAACCATGGATAGCTGACATAATATGTTCGATTGTACCGATTCTTACGCCTTTTTCTTCTATTGCTGTTGAACGAGAAGTGTCAGAAACATTCTCTACAATAGCTTTTACTTCAGGCTGATTCTCCAAATCAACTCTCTTGAATTTTATACCATAATTTTCCGGTGCGGGTTTGAATGTTACTTCTACTTCTACACCTGTATGCAAACCGCGTCCTTTTAATGTTACGCTCTGCTCTTTGATGGTCTTTTGTTTATCTGACATTTTTATCTATTTACCTAATTGTTTTTTTAATTCTTCTATTTCTTTTCTTAGCGCAGTCAATTCGTCCGACATCTTCGGCAAATTTTTCATCATAACCTGATTCTTAAAGAATTGGATATGAGGCACTGCCGGATAACCAATATAAGCACCGCTTGATTTCAACTCGCTGTTGATACCGGTTTTGCCGCCGAATTTGCAGCCGTCGGGTACTGACATGTGTCCTGCAAATCCGCACTGACCGCCTACCATGATATTTTTTCCCAACTTGGTACTGCCTGCCAATCCGGCTTGAGCAGCCATTACAGTATTTTCGCCTACCTCGCAATTGTGAGCCACGTGACAAAGATTATCAAGTTTTACGCCCTGACGAATTACAGTACTGCCCATCGTAGAACGGTCGATTGTTGTATTAGCTCCGATTTCTACATCGTTTTCTATTACAACATTTCCCAATTGAGGTATCTTGGAATATCTGCCGTCAGCCTGAGGTGCAAAACCAAAACCGTCAGCTCCGATTACTGCGCCCGAATGTATAATACAATTATCACCGATTACACATTCCTTATAGATTTTAACACCGGAATACAATGTAACATTTTTACCGATTTTTACATTGTCACCGATATATACCTGAGGATAGATTTTTACATTGTCACCAAGGGTAACACCTTTGCTAATATATGCAAAAGCTCCAAGATAAACATTTTCAGGAAGTTTTACACCATCAGCTACATACGAAGGCTGTTCAATACCCGAAGGCTGTGGCAACGATTGTGCATACAATTGCAAAAGCATCGAAAGAGATTCATACGCATTTTCCACTCTTATAAGTGTTGCCTTGATAGGACGTTCTGCAACAAAACTCTTGTTAACTAATACTATTGATGCGTTGGTATCATAAATATAATGTGCATATTTTTCGTTTGACAGGAATGATAATGTTCCCGGCTGACCTTCTTCTATTTTTGAAAGCGAAGATACGACTGCATTTTCGTTGCCTTCCACTTCTCCGTGAAGGTACTGTGCTATAATTTTAGCTGTAAATTCCATAACTGCTTAATTTTGCACAAAACTAATAATTCTTATTTAAATTACAGACCAAAAATTAAAAAAAATGTGTTGCAACACCTAATTTTTCGTTTTTGGTACAAGAAACTATAATTTTTCAAACCGCAAAACACACAAAGTTTTTGGTAACTGTACGGCTCAGCGACGATACATTAGATATATCGGATGCTGATGCGATGTCTCGAACACTGCCGTCTTTTAATAATACTTTTATATTTTCGTCACGATTGCGGGAATATGCCTTGTTGTACAACGATCCTTTTATTACAAAATAATCGATGTATTCTTCCGGAACTTTTTTTGATTCTATCAATGTCTTTTTCAATGTCAAAATCTCATATTCTGAAATCTCTGTATTTGAAATCTGTATCTTAAACAAATTTCTGTTAATAAGACGTCTGCTAAGTTCACTCAAAACATAATCTTTGGAATGCATCCAAACTTTTATACAAGAATATATATCGGAATCGTCAAGCTCGGCAAAATATTCAAGCGGAGTTTTACCGTCAAACTTTTGATACAATGACTCCTCTCCTATTTTGTTCTTCAAGAAAAACATCACTTGAGGCGGTGCGTATACTTCCTGACCCTCAGCTACAAGTTGTTTAGCACGGTCAATAATAGTTTTCAGAATCAATTCTGCTACTACAACTGTCTTATGAAGATACACTTGCCAATACATCAACCTTCTGGCAATCAGAAACTTTTCAACAGAATAAATACCCTTGGCTTCTATTACAGGTTCGTTGTCGGTATAATTCAACATCTTGATAATTCTTTCAGTACCGATTACGCCTTCACTAACTCCGGTAAAAAAACTGTCTCGATTGAGATAATCCAACCGATCCATATCCAACTGACTTGATACAAATTTGTGTAACAGTTTTTTATGATAATGATTTGTAAAAACCTGAATACCGCCTTGCAACCTGCCGTTAAAATTGATGTCAACCAATTTCATAAACTCTTCAGAAATCCTTTCATGCGATACATCATAAAAAAAACTATTCTCCAACGTATGCGAAAAAGGTCCGTGTCCGAGGTCATGAAGCAAAATAGCAATCAGCGCGGCTTCCTTGTCATCGTCGGTAAGTACATAACCTTTTCTCTCAATAACATCCAACGCATTTTGCATCAGATAAGTAGCACCAACACTGTGTTGAAACCTGGTATGCATTGCCCCCGGATACACCAAACAGCTCAAACCCAATTGTTTAATACGTCTAAGCCGCTGAAACAACGGATGCTCAATAATATCAAAAACCAATTCGTTTTCGATATTAATAAGTCCGTACACCGGATCGTTAATAACCTTTAATTTGTTGGTAGACATGATTTTATAATTTTCTGCCAAATATAACAAAATTATTTTTATTTTGGAAAAAATAATGATGAATTACGCAACTTGATGTCTATTCGTCCGAGTTTTTTGTCGGGACAGACAACACCCCCGATTATTCTATGTCGTCCGATGAAATTTCCCGTTACGATTTTTTTTAATGCCATAAAGACATTGTACGCAACGTTCCTACCGATAAATCAGATATTTTTCTCTTTTCTGTTTAAATACAGTGAGTTGAGGTTCCCATGTTTTGCGGATGTCTTCTTCTGACATGCCTTTGGAAAGCTGTTGCGGCAAATTGGAATTACCGTAAAGTAATGCTAACATGCGTTTTCTTGTAAACATCTTGTCACCCGATAATTGGTACATCTTTATCAGATATTTTAATGTAAAACGGTATGAATCAGGATCGGTGTTTTTGAAATTGATTCCGTAACATCTTTTGCCCTCATGCAACGGATTGGTTTGCATTCCGGGCATATCTTGAGGTGTAAATACATATTCTCCGTATTTTTCGTCAGGATAGCCGATTGCAGTAAACGGATTTTCTGTACCTCTGCCTACACTTATATTTGTACCTTCAAAAAGACAAAGTGAGGGATACAATCTTACAGAAAGATAGTCAGGAAGATTTGGAGAAGGACGTTCGGGCAGTATATATTTTGTATCACGAGTATAATTTTTTACCGGAATTACTTTCAAATTGCATTTTTTACCTCCCGTAAGCCAACCTTCGGAATTTATCATTTGAGCGAGTTCACCGGATGTCATACCATAGACAATCGGCAGCGGATCAAGACTTACAAACGATATACAATCATCTGCTCTAACAGGTCCGTCAACATAATCGATATTTGGATTAGGTCGGTCCAAAACCATAAAATCAACATCGTTTTCGGCGCAGGCTTCCATTACTTTGTGCATAGTACTGATATATGTAAAGAAACGGCAGCCGACATCTTGTATATCATAAACAACGACATCAAGGTTTTTCATTTGTTCGGCGGTAGGTTTGAGATTGCTGCCGAACAGGGAAACTACTTTTACTCCTGTTTTTTTATCTGTATCTGACATTATTTTTTGTCCCGGTTCGCCTGTACCTCTGAAACCGTGTTCAGGAGCAAATATTTTCTCTACTTTCAGACCGTTTTCTACAAGGAAATCTAAAAGATGTTTTGAAAAAGCTATTGAAGTTTGGTTTGCAACAAGTGCAATCCGCTTATTTTTAAGATAATTGATATATGCAGCCGTATCTTCTGCCGCAACAATCAAAGGTAATTGTTTTGGACTTTCATAATCAGTTTTTTCTACTTTTTCAGATTGATTACTTTGTTGAGCATTAGCATTTTTCCCATTTTGTAAACATGATCCGAATACTAATGTTATTAACAACAATACAAGAATAAATTTCATATTTTTAACTAATAATTTTTAAATACAAAGGGTAAATAAAAAAATTACCCGTTTACAGTTTTTGTGTTAAAATCTAATATTATACAATTTTATTAAACATCAGATACACAACTTTTAAGCAAAAGTCCTAAAAATTATTGAAACATGCAAAAAAATCTTGTTAACAACCAAAATCTAAAAAGCTTTATAATAATTCTGTCGCTCGAAATAAGTTTGATGTCGGAATTTTGCTACATTTTCATAAAGCCTCTCATTTTAAATGCTTCGGACGAATGATTTTGATGTCAAAAAATATATATATTTGTATCACTTGTCAGATATATTGAGGGTAAAACAAAAGGTCGAATTCTTTACAGAACCCGACCTTATTTTTTATAAAAATTATAGTTGTTAACAATAATTTACCATGATATTATTGCATCCATACAGTAGCATCACTACCTTCAATCACGCCACGATATGCTACATTACTATAAATCGAAAGTTTAGCACGATTAACAATAGTCATAGTACCTTTGGTACCACGAACATCCGGACAATAATTTATATCCCAAGCAAAAGGAATCATGCCGTTGGCAGGTCCCCATTTGTTTATTGCTTTATAAAAAGCTTTTATACTTGCATCATGCTTGTCTTGACTGCTGACAGTACGCCAATTAGCACCATATTCACCAATCAAAACAGGAATACCGTTATCACTAAATTTTTTTCTCATCTGTGAGAAACTATTTTTTACTGATGATTCTGAATTCCATGTCGTAGTGTAACCTGCGTCAGTATTAAGTGTAAAATTGTATGGATCGTAATAATGCACTTCCACCATAAGTTTATTTTCAGTGACATCCACCGGCATAGTAAAACCAGAAGAAAGTGTATAAGAAATATTTGTAGCCGGACCTTGAACAGCCAAACATCTTTCTGAATTGTTGCCGCCCGTAGCACGTACAGCATCAACAAAAGCCTGATTATATTTCAAAAGTATTGGCGTAAGTTCTTCTGAACGTCCGTTAAAAAGATTATAATTCTGGAAAGGTTCGTTAAGACCGGCAAAAATCAAATGGTAATCATAATCCTTAAACTCTGTTGCAATCTGAGTCCAAAGTTTTTTAAGTATATCAATTTTTCCATTGATGTATTCCTCATCATTAGCTACTGATGTATATGATGACGTAGATGATGAAAATCCGAATTCTTCCAACCAACCGCTATCCCAATGATCGTTGAGTTCTACGTAAAGTCCGTCGTTAATACAATAATCCACCACCTCTTTTACACGCGACATCCAATCGGCTTTAATTTTGTAATTATCATTTTTGTCGCAATGAATATACCACGAGCATGGAATTCGTACAGCTCTGAAACCTAACGACTTAACGTAATCTATGATTTTTTGTGAAGTTTTAGTAGGTTGCCAAAAAGTTTCGCAATTCAAGCCGCTACCGTTTCCTTCCATAGTATTGCCAAGATTCCATGCCGGATACATCTGAGCGGCTAAATCCATTGCAGAACTTGAAAGTGTTACAACACCTTCTTTACCAGCAGCCTGAACGATACAAACAGTATCAGAAGTTGTTGAATATTTATAAATAATCAAACCTTTGCGTTCTCTATCTGTATTATTAGCTGCCGCATTAAAACCATCAGCAGTCTCTTTTATCCAAAGAGCATCTATTATTAATGTACAACCGTCTACTTTTTCTACATCTGTCTGAAACGAAGATTCACCGCCAGCAATATTGACAGTCTGCATAGCAGAAAATGCTTGCGTAACAGTAATTGTTTCAGAATTATTACCGCTGAGCACTGATATTTCACCGGTTCTGTTGGCTGTACCTTCATACAATCGAACAGTTACAGTATATGAACCGTCGGAATTTTTTGTTACAACAATCCAATTTACTGTTGGCATTACAAGTACATCTTGCGATGATTCTACCGTAAAAGACTGAGAGCCGCCGGTTTTAGGGAAACTTAGCGTTGTGGTAGAAACAGAAAACCCGGTTTCTGTTTGAATAGGAGTTTCTTGATTGCCGTCATTGTCATCATCTTTGCAACCAACAAAAACAGACACGGCAAAAACCGCAGCCCAAAGCGGTACAGAAAATAAAGTCAATTTGTTTCTCATCGTAATTAACAATGTTTTAGTTTTACAAAGCCGAAGTCATTTACAGCGGTAAATACCAAGAAACATCTTCTTACTGCAAATAGGCACAAAGAAGAAAGATAGGCTATGAAAATTATTCACTCTTTATTTCACTATTTCAAACGATTTATTATTGTACTACCGCACAATTTCTAAACGACTCTTTTTCGAGAAAGGTAAAACTTTTTATTTAACAAAAAATTCCCCCACACTCCAAAAGATTAGAATGCAGAGGAATTAATTTTATTTAATTACTAACTAAAGATTATAAACCTTTTGCAAAGTGAATAGCTGCTGTTTCAGACTTGTCACCGTTTGTAACACCAATCCAAAGACCGCCATTTACATATTGATCGTTTGCACCATCACCGTCTTCACTGCCTTCTGGTTTAACAACATAGAACTTATTACCAGAAAGTGATACAGAAGCACAATGGATTGTTACATCTGTACTAAATGTAATGTAACCATTTTCAAAAGTATAATTACCGGTGTATGTTTTAGATTCAAATTTATCTCCAACAAATTCGAATAAAGGATCTACAATCTCGAATGAACCATCAGCGTTAAATTTAATAGATATCTTCTCGTAACTATTGATAGTTTGCTCGTATTTAATAGATGCTTCATCCCCATCAGGATCACCAAAAGCCCACCAACCTTTTACAGTATTGCATGCAGTTTCAAAATCAGCCCAAGCATTAAATGTCTTTTTGCTAGCCCAATTAATCCAACCGAAAGGAGAATTTTTAGGATCAATACTCCACGCACCTTGAATGTCAGCAAGGGTAACATCACTTGCAACTACATCATCTACACTGTAAGAAGGAATTTCGTAAGTGTAAGCATTTGCAGCGTCAAGTTCATCGCTAACATAAGTGTAGAACAAAAGACAATTGTCGCCTTCAGTAGAAGCGTCAGTTTTACCACCGTCAACAGAACGTCCGATTACAGTGTGAAGAACATTCTGTGTTTCATCGGTCATAAGCAAAAAGTTGAGGTACTGATTTTCAAAAATAGAAGTCCAACCTGCATAGATTTTGTTAAGCGGCATACGAACAAAGCCATTTTCACCGATTTTTGTCTTATCGAATTTGATTTCAAGATAGCTGTCAGATACAGTAGTACGTGCATTATTAGCAAGAAGTGAAGCAACATCATTATCAGCACCATACTGTTCAGTTTTTTCAGTATATGTGAATTTTGTATAGTACGTACCAGCGGCAAGTATTCCGTCAGTATATTTACCTTCACTGCTCTTCATGCCATATACATACGTTGTATCGTATGCAGTCTTTACAGTAAACTTAACAACATTGTTTACAGGGTCGAACGCAATGGTAGCATCCTCACCAGCATCAACAATACCGTTAGCTGCATCGTTTTGCCAAGAACCTTTGTAAGAACCGGCACAAGCCCACCATGCATCACCATCAGAGGTTTTACCACCAAAAAATCCTACACCGCCAACATAACCTGACTTTGTATATTCAGAACCGATTTCAGAGATGAAAGCATCAAGTCTCCAAGAACGGGTAAATTTATAACCATTCTCGTCAGCTGTTGCAGCTTCATAAACTTCCTTACCACCGGTAAGTGCTTTGAACACACCCTTGTCCAAGAACGACAAGTCTGTTGCTTCGATTTTTACAGTAAATTCGTCAGATGCTGTATTTATTCCATTTTCATAAATATTGAATGTCATCTTGTATTCTCCAGAAACTGGAATATTAACTACAGCTTTACCGTCTTTAATTTGTTTTTGTACGCCATCCAACAAAACATACATATTTCCGTATGTAAGTTTTGTTGTAATAGTTACGGTATTACCTTCTACATTAACATCGAAATCTGTACCCTTAACAGGTTTTGAAACTGTAGTAGTCTGACTTGAACTACCATTGTTGTCATCATCATCATCTTTACATGATGGAACAACAACCATTGTAGCGCTACATAATAATGCAGCAGCTAACCAATAACTAGGTTTTCTCATAATTGAATAGATTAGTAAAAAATTAATAATGTAATTGATATATTTCTTTATAATTTAACCACAAGATTAAATTAATAAGCTAAATATTTATTCATTTGATTCTTTGCTAAATTAAGAATAAAATAATTAATTACAAAATTATTCTGACTTAAATTTGTTAATAATTAATCATTATTCCCATCCGGCATTTTGTTTTACAACTCCGTTAGAAAGACTGATTTGATTTGTTGGAATCGGAAACAATCCTTGATGTTTAACAAAGTTGTCGGTTTGGTATGTAATTGTAGCTTTTTTTGCTGCTCCGTTATAAACATCTTCGCTCTTAAATTTACTAACGGCGTAAGCAAAATTACCTTTGATACCGTCATAACGAAGCATATCCCAATAACGGATTCCTTCAAAACAAAGTTCCCAAGCTCTCTCTTGAAACAAATCTTCTTTGCTATATGTGCTATAATATCCTGCTTCACCTGTCGCATTTTCGTGAACAAGATTCATACCTGTAACATTTTCGTTAAGTTCACTTTGCATCAAGAGAACGTCTGCATAACGAATCTGTACATAATCCTGAGAATTACCAATTTGAAAATCACAATCAGGATTGGCTGTTACAACGGCATACGCGGTAGGATCGGTTGGTTCTGCCAATACCATATATTTTTTGATATGATATCCTGTAAATTCTTGAACGTCACTTCCGATAACAGAATTATCAACAGCATCGCCAAGTTCTTTTGCACAATCTACAATTGAGGCATCCAATCTTAAATCACCTTGATTGAAAGAAGATACAAAATATTTTGATACAGGACAAATACCCCAACCTTTTTGATATCCGTATATTTTGTTTGCTTTTGATCCCTTATCCAAATTACGGAGCGAGATATCATCTATCCAGTTACAACTTTCGGTATTACCATTGTAATTTCCAAGATGTGTATGACGGATAGAGAATATAAAATCAGGATTGGTTTCACCGGCATACTGATATTGCGAAGATGCATCGTAAGCCAAAACCCAATTTTTATTTTCTACAGCATTCTTATACTGTGCTGAAGCCGGCCAAAGTGTATAAGGATTTTGAAGTGAATAATTTCCTGAATTAACAATGTCATCAATAGCTGCGATTGCATCAGCTTTTGAACAATTTACAGGCTCTTCTCCATAATATCCTGAGTAATAAAGATATGCACGTCCCAAAAGAGCTTTTGCAGCCCACTTGTTAGCATGTCCGTAACGAGATGCCGAAGCATCTTCAGATGCTTTTGATGCTGCATCTTTCAAATCATCAAAAATCAATCTATATATTTCGTTATATGTAGCATTAGCAACAATTTCGCTAGAAGGTTCTTCCAAAAGCGGACATGTACCAAAAATTCTAACAAGATAAAAATAGCAGTAAGCTCTTAAAAACTTAGCTTCACCAACTATATTGTTTTTTACCTCCTCAGATGACCAAGATGTTATCAGATCGATTTTTGAAAGCAATGTATTGATACGGTTGAGAGTTTTGTATGTATTCAACCAATCAGCTTCAAAAAGGTTTTGATTGTACGACCAGTTGTCATTAAACTGATTTAGGTCGGGATAACCGGAACCGTCGTTGGTACCTGAACCTCCGAGACATTCGTCAGAAGACATCTCCGGTACAAGATACAAACCCATACAATTTGCACTCATCAACTGCAAACCGTCATAACAACCAACAAGAGCTTCTTGTGCTTCAGCTTCTGTTGTATAATATGATACGTCGGTCTTTTTTGTAATTGGGGAAGTACTCAAAAAATCTTCCGCACATCCCGTTGTAAATATAGCTGCTACAGCAATAGCTAAAGCAGAAAATATTTTATGTTTTTTCATAATCTAAAATCCTCCTTAATTAAAGTTTCAAATTTACACCAAACATATAAGTACGGGGACGCGGATAGAATCCGAGGTCTATACCAGAAGAGAACTTGTCGGTAACTCCACCGTCGATACCAAAACCGACTTCAGGATCCAGACCGTCATACTTTGTAAATGTATAGAGATTCTGTACTGAGAAATAAACTCTAAGTTGTGTAAATACCGGTATTCTGAATTGCTTGCAGAAGTCATAACCGAGAGTAACGTTTGAAATTCTCAAGAAATCACCTTTCTGTACAAACAAATCAGAGAACTGCCAATTTTCTGTTGCATTTTCTGTAACACGTGGTATTTTGTTAGAAGTACCTTCGCCATGCCAACGATTAAGAATTGAAGTTGTATAGTTAGCGTTTTTGTTAGTAATATTTCTGTATGACTGAACAATCTTATTACCCGCTACGCCATTGGCAGATACCATGAAATCTAATGCTTTGTAATCACATGACAATGTAAAACCAAAGATATATTTCGGATTAGGACTTCCGAGGTTTACTTTATCATTATCATCGATAACACCGTTATTATCTATATCAACGTATTTTACATCTCCGGGTTGTACTTTTGACTGACGAATACCGTTACCGGCAGCTTTCCATGCATCAATATCTGCTTGTGATTGGAAAATACCTGCTGTTTTGTATCCCCAGAAATAGCCTACAGGATTACCTGATTCACAACGATAAAATTCTGTTGAGTTGTCATACAATTGATTTGTTGAACCGTGAATAATTCCGTCTTCTGTAGGAATTTTGGTAACTTCGTTTTTATTGTAAGAACCGTTAAGAGATACATTGTAATTGAATTTACCAATATGGTTTTGATAAATAATACCGAGTTCAACACCAGTATTTTCACAATTACCGCCATTGATATATGGAGCATCAGCACCTGCTGTTCCTACTACAGGAGCTATAATAAGCCAATTCTTTGTTGACTTTTTATACCAGTCGAAATTAATTGTTAAAGTATTTTTTAAGAATCTGGCATCAAAACCAAAGTCCAATTGCTCAGAAGTTTCCCATTTCAAATCCATATTTGCAAGACGCTGAGGATATGAACCATTTGAAGAAGCTCCGGAATCACCTTGTACTGCTGAAGCTCCGTCACCAAACGGATATGTAGCATTACTAAAAGCAACGGTTGCAAGATATTGGAAATCTGTAATAGCCTGATTACCTACTTGTCCCCAACTTGCACGAATTTTCAACATGTCAAATATATTTTGCTCATGCATAAAATTTTCTTCAGAAACAACCCAACCTGCACTTACTGACGGGAAATAGCCCCAACGATTATCTTCTGTGAATTTAGAAGAACCGTCAGCACGGAATGTTGCATTCAACATATATTTTTCTTTGAAGTTCCATTGCAAACGTCCGAAATATGAAAGCATTCTTGTTTCTTCCGGATTACCGTTCATACGCATTGTACCGTTTGTATTATCAGAAGTTGTATTGTCGATCCAAGCATGTTGAAAATCTGAATAAGCAAGATTTGTATTGTATGCAAACAAATAAGCACAATCATAACGTTGCATCCAAGTACCTGCCATTACATCGATTTTGTTTTCTCCAATTTTGAAACCGTAAGATAAAGTATTGTCCCAAGAAAGAGATGTACTATTTCTCTGGTTTTGTTCTACTTTTGTTACATCTGAATATGTAAAATCAGATAATTGATATATCGGAGTAAATTTTCTGTAATCACTTCCATAATAATCTATACCAATACTAGAACGGAAAACAAGATTTTTTACAGGCTCCAAAGCAAAATACAAATCACCTACAACTTTAGTTTCTTTTGTAAGGTTTTGATTTCCGTAATACATCGAAGCGTAAGGATTGGCTTCGCTTGTATACCAATATTTTTCGCCATTGTGTAATTGTGATGCTGCGGTATTAAAATATGTAACTCCATCTTCTTCATACATCGGTAAAAGAGGAGAGGTATTGAAAGCTGAACGTAAAGAGTTGCCATACTGATTACCAACTTGAATACCGTTTTTCTTAACATGTGAATAACTAAGATGTTCACCAACTTTGAGAACTCCGTCGTAAAGTTTATGTTCGGTATTGATACGAGCAGTATATCTATTGTAGTCAGATTCGTCTTTTCCGCCTACAATACCTTCCTGACCCATATAACCGATAGATAATGCATAAGTAGAAATATCGTTACCTCCGGTAGCTCCGGCTGTATATGATTGAATAGCTGCATTATCAACAAACATCTCATCCAACCAATCTGTATTTGCATTACCAGATGCAAGATATGAAGGTAAATTATTTAAATCGAATGGCAAATCAGCAATTGATGTACCGGAATTAGCAGCCTGTTCGTTCATTATCATAGCATAATCGTATGCACCAAGCATATCAACTTTTTTTGCTAAATTTTGTACACCATAATATCCGTCGAAATATACTTGAGAATGTCCTTTTTTACCGCCTTTGGTTGTAATAAGTACAACACCATTAGATGCTTGAGAACCATAGATAGCTGCAGATGCAGCATCCTTCAAAATATCAATACTTTCGATATCAGAATTGTTAAGATAAGAAATATCACCGGTTTGAACACCGTCCACAATATAAAGAGGTGTACTACCATTAAGAGAGCCGACACCACGAACTGACACTTTCATTTGTTCACCCGGTTGTCCTGAAGTAGATGTAATATTTACACCGGCAGTCTGACCTTGTAATGCTTGTAAAGCATTGGTTGTATTCATTTTCTGCAAATCATCTCCACTTACCTGAGCATTTGCACCTGTTACAAGTTTCTTTTTCTGAACGCCGTAACCGATAACAACAACTTCCTCAAGTTGTTCGTTATCTTCTCTCATTACAAAATCTTTTGTAACTGTAGAGCCTGATACAAAAACCAAACTTTCTTCGATAGTTTGATAACCCATAAATGAAACACCCAAAGCTTGATTTCCTTCAGGAATTCCTACGAGACTGAAATTACCGTCAAAATCAGAAATTGTACCAATGGTAGATCCTTTAATAAAGATATTTGCACCCGGCAATGGTTCTCCGGATTCGTCAGTAACTTTACCTTGCAGAGTTGCTTGTGCCGAAACCTCTACTGCAAAGCCAATCATCAATGCTGCTAGTATCACTATGCTTCTGAGCATAAGTGATCCTCTGGCAAAGAACCTTTTTGTGTAATTGTTTCTCATAAATTTAATAATTAGTAATTATAATAAATATTAAAGAATTTACTTCTCAAAAATAAATTCCGATGTCATTTTCTCTACAATATATCTAATATCAGAACTATGCTGTTCTATTCTGTCATTTTCTCGTTGGCAAAGTTAAGAAATAATTAACCAAATTAACAAATTTTTAAACTGTTTTTTTTAAAGATAATGACATTTTATTTTTAACATCTTATCTATCAATATGGTTATGAAAATATTCCGGCGGTTTGATATCCATTTCAAGTTTGAAATTGTTTCATGAAACGTTCGATTAATTGTAGGGGCTGACCTTGTGACCGTTCGCAAACAAAAATATACATAAAAAAAAGCGAACCGAAAACTAATCCGGCTCGCCATTATCATCATGAAAACAAAAACTTTACAATTTTTATTTTGACTTTTTGAAAAGTGAAATAATCCACATCACCAAAATTGCTCCGATTGTACCGGTAACAATTGTTCCCAATGTTCCGTTACCGAAGAAATTTCCAAAAATCAATCCGCCAACTAAACTTCCAACCAAACCGTAAATGATATTCATGAGGATACCATTGCCTGATCTTTTGAAAATTGTGCCAGCCAACCAGCCGATAAAACAGCCGATTAACAATGTAATAATCAAACTCATAATATTAAAATTTTTAAAAGTTAAACAAATAGTATAATTTATACGTTGAATCTAAAATGCATAATATCACCATCTTGAACAACGTAATCTTTGCCTTCGATGTGGATTTTTCCGGCTTCGCGGCATGCTGCTTCCGAACCGTATTTGATATAATCTTCCATCTTGATTACTTCGGCTTTGATGAAACCTTTTTCAAAATCGGAGTGAATTACGCCGGCTGCCTGAGGTGCAAGTGCGCCTTTGTGGAATGTCCACGCCTTTGATTCTTTAGGTCCTGATGTGAAAAATGTTTCAAGTCCAAGAATATGATAAGCAGAACGGATAAGTTTTACAACGCCGGATTCTGTTAATCCTAAATCATCAAGAAACATCTTGCGGTCGTCGTAAGATTCCATTTCAGCAATTTCTTCTTCGGTTTTTGCAGCAATTACAAGAATTTCAGCACCTTCGTCTTTTGTTGCCTCACGTACTGCATCTACGTATTTGTTGCCTTTCAGTACAGATTTTTCGTCAACATTGCAAACATACATCACAGGTTTGCTTGTTAACAAAAACAATTGTTTAGCAGCTTCGGCTTCGGTTTCTGAAAGTTCTACAGAACGTGCAGATTTACCTTGCTCAAGAGCAGCTTTTATTTTGTCCATAACAGTTACGAGCAAAGCAGCATCTTTGTCTTTGGATGTTTTTGCAATTTTTTCTGTTTTGGCATATCTCTGTTCTATAGTTTCAAGGTCTTTGATCTGAAGTTCAGCATCAATTATTTCTTTGTCTCTCACGGGGTTAACAGAACCGTCAACGTGAGTTACATTTTCATCATCGAAACAGCGCAATACATGTATAATAGCATCAGTTTCGCGGATGTTAGCCAAAAATTTGTTTCCAAGACCTTCGCCTTTGCTTGCACCTTTTACCAATCCGGCGATGTCTACAATTTCTACAGTAGCCGGAACTACTTGTGCCGGATGATCTATTTTTTCAAGTTCTATAAGTCTGTCGTCCGGTACTGATACTACTCCGACATTCGGTTCTATAGTACAGAACGGAAAATTTGCAGCTTGCGCTTTTGCACTTGATAAACAATTGAAAAGTGTGGATTTACCAACATTTGGCAATCCTACGATTCCGCATTGAAGTCCCATTTTCTATTTCTCTATCTGTTTTTTTTCTTTAAACTTATAACTATATATTTTGTACCAATACAATCCTAATGTCAACAAAAGTATCAACGACGCAATTGCTGCAATAAATGAGCCGACTTTTACTGAAGTTGGTGCAAATCTGAATTCAATTGTGTGTTGTCCTTGCGGTACTACAAGTGCTCTCAAGATATAATCGGCACATACATGCGATACTTCTTTGCCGTCGATGTATGCTGTCCATCCTTTAGGATAATAGATTTCTGAGAACACTGCCAAACGGTCTCTGTAGGCAAGTGCATTGTATTTTATATAATTAGGTTTGTAATCTACCAACGAAATTACGCTGGAATCAGCAGCATAAATTTGGTCGGACGGTAGTGTTTTTACAAAATCTGAATATTGATTTTTGTTGATAATTGCTGTCTGTCTGAGATCGTCTTTTCTCAACGCTCCGATTTCTTGGTCAGCAGTTTCTACAAGATTGAATTTATTTACAAACCATGCATTTCCGTATGAATGAATATTAATAATAGGAAGTTGTGCAGGGTTTACAATTATAAATTTGGTATTCAACATGTTGATTGCCGAACTGCTTGTAATAAAATCAGAAAGTTTTTCCGGTTGTTGTTGAGCAAGCATTCTGCTGTACTGAATTGTAGGAGCAAGCAATGTATCAATAAATTCTTGGTATCTGCGCATTTTAGCACCGTGATATCCGCCGATTGATTTGTGGAAATACGGTGTAATACCATCGTTGAAAACATTTGCCGAAAGATTCAAGACTCTGAAATCCGGGTCGGTATCTTTCAAGATAAATTCGTCTGCTACAGATGGTTTGAATATATTGTTGTTGATATTAGAAACCGATTTGTAATCATTTGCACTGAGGTATCTTACGTCTACTGTCCAAAGATCGAAACCGATAAGAATACCAAGAACTATCAATCTTGCAGTATTACTCATTTTTACAGCCTGACTGATAAACAAAAATCCGGCTGCGATAAATATAAATAAGAAAGATCTCCAAGCATCGCTTTTCATGATTGATTGTCTTGCGTCTACAAGACCGTCGCTCAATGCTGAATATTGAGAAGACATCTGCGGATTTTCTCTAATCATACTTGCAATACCCTCGGATTCTGCGCTTGAAAGGAACGAACCGGCAAGCGACGGTATCAAGATGAACAACAAACAAATACCTGCTGTAATTCCTGTAGCCCACAACAATGATTTACGTTCTTTTTCAATAATTTCAGGTTTATCAGAAATTACTTTTAAAGTAATCATCGCAAGGAACGGTATTGCTACTTGCGCAATTACCAACGCCATCGATGGTGAACGGAATTTGTTGTACATCGGGAAATAATCGAAAAGAAAATCAGTTATAACACCGAAATTCTTACCCCAAGCCATTACAAGTGAAGCTATTGTAGCTGCCAACAACCACCATTTTACCGGATTTTTTACTATAAACAATCCCAATACAAAGAGGAATATTATAACAGCACCGATATAAACCGGACCCGAAGTAAACGGTTGGTCACCCCAATAACGGCTCTGATCGCTAACTACTTGTGCGATATTTTGATCTTTAATAGATTTCAACGCGTTTTCATCACGACCGATTTGTGCAGATGCACCACCTTTAAGATCCGGAATCAAGAGGTTGAAACTTTCTACTTTTCCGTAAGACCAAGCTAATGCATAATCTTTGTCAAGACCTGTAGAAACCGAACTTTTGGATGTAAGTTCTGATTGCGAACGTGTAGAATATTTACTGTATTCGTAAGTTGTCCAAAGGTTTGTGATATTCGGCAAAACTGCAAAAACAATTGCAATAGCAGCAAAAGCCGATGCCTTGCCAAAAGTTTTCAACCATTCAGGAT
Organism: Bacteroidales bacterium; assembly: GCA_017541145.1. GTDB lineage: Bacteria > Bacteroidota > Bacteroidia > Bacteroidales > UBA3824 > UBA3824. The sequence continues at coordinate 33,085 of JAFXZT010000118.1, forward strand.
TATCTTGTTTGGTACGGTAATACAAAACAAATTTGTAAATAACATAAAGACCGCACATAATAGCGAGGTAATAGAGAATCTGAGTGTGGTTGCACGCAATCTCGATACCGAGCGAAAATGCCAAGATAAAAAATCCCGGAATATATTTTCTATTGAAACAATAGATAGTACCGGCAAGTACGGGAGCCATGTATGCTATTGCGTAACATTTTGTAATATGACCGGCTGCAATAATTATAATATTGTAGCTCGACAACGCAAACGCCAATGCGCCTATCACTGCAATGCCTTTTTTGAAATCAAGACTGATAAGCAATACATAGAAACCCAAAAGATATGCAAAGAACACTGCCATAGTAGAATACGGCAAGAAAAGATGTAAAAATCTCTGCAACATCAAATGGATGTTGAAATTTTCCGGCGATTTGATTTGATACGCCGGCATTCCGCCAAACATCGAATTTGTCCAAGCAGAATACTCACCAGACTGACTTTCATACTGATTGATTTCATGCGCCATGCCCTCCGCATGGATATTATCCATCTGAGCCAAAGACTGACCGTCTAACTCAGGGTAAAAGTAAACGACACTTATTAATATAAATGCCAAAACAACGATAATGTGGGGAACAAACTCCCTAAATTTCTCTTTCATATTAATTTTCAGATAATTAGCTCAAATTAGTAAGCGAGCGTTAAAAACACCGCAAAGCTATTAAAAAATTATTAAAAAAAAAATAAAAAAAACATTGAAGTAAGATTTAATTTTTTACATTTGCATTTATAAAAATTTCAACTTTTATGAGACTACCTAAAGTAATATTTTTAGACTTTGACGGAGTAATATGCGAAAGCTGCGAAATTAAGAATCAAGCTTATTACAATTCGTACATCAAATTCGGCCCTGAGATAGCTCAAAAAGCATTGGATTATCATTTGATGCATGGCGGCGTTTCAAGAGTAAAACTATTTCCGATACTGCACAAGATGTATTTAGGTCGTGAAATCACAAAAGAAGAACACGAAGAGATGTGTAAAAATTTCACTTCCATGGTGGAAGAAAATGTTGTAAAAGCAGAACTTACCAAAGGATGCGAACAGTTTTTGGCAAAATATTGCGATCAAATATTGTTTTTTGTTTCTTCCGGCACACCTCAGGACGAGATGAGACGAATTGTTGAGAAAAAACATCTCAACAAATATTTCAAAAGCGTACTCGGCTCACCTGATACCAAAGAAACACATATTAATAAGGTGTTGTCAGAATACAACATCTCAAAAGAAGACGCACTATTTATAGGCGATGCCACAACAGACCGCGATGCAGCAAAAAATACGGGTATACATTTTATTGCAAGATTGTCGCAAGATTCAATACTTCAGAAAGAAAAGTTTACTATAAATGACTTTACAGAAATAGAAAAAACGTTAAAATTGATATTTTGCTGATGTATATTGCAATAAAGTCGAAAAATGTTAACAGAACGATGTAATATTGGTATACTTTTTGTCAAAATTTCGGGATAGATAAAGCATTAGTTTGCAAAAAATAAATAACAGTAATTTTTAAAATTTTTGAACATTATGGAGAACACAATCAGAGTTGAAAGAGCTAAGAAAAAAATCACTCAAGCAGAATTAGCAGAAAGAGTGGATGTTTCAAGACAAACAATTCATGCTATTGAAACCGGCAAATTCACTCCAAATACAGTTTTGGCACTCAAGATTGCAAGATATTTCAAAGTACAATTAGAAGATATCTTCAAACTCGAAGAAAACGACTAATTCTATAATTAGCTGATTTTTTCTAAGAAAAAAAATAAAAAATCACATAGACTTAAATCAAAGTCGGGATTATTGTTTTTTATCAAACGTCCTGCAATTTTAAATATTGTAGGACGTTTTTGTTGTATCTGTATGTTAACATCTTAATTATGAAAAATATTATAATACTAATAATAGCCTTACTCGGACTAAGCGCATGTTTCAGAACCAAAACCGATATTGAAGAAGAACACGAAAAACAACGTATCAAAGATTCGATACATGCCGATTCTGTCAACAAAAAACGCAACACACCGGATACCACAATCGCAACTTTCAAACGTACAATGCGTTGCGACGGAAAACTGATGGTAACATTCGACCGTGTAAAAGTACTTTCCGGCAACGATGCGGCAGAATACGCCATTCGACACAAGAGATTCGGAAACAATCTTAATGTAGTTGTAAATCACGAAGTAACATTGGAAACTCTCCCGATGGACGAAAGAGCATTGGTATATTTGAAACAAGAACATAAAAATCCTCAAGATACCACACAAATAGAATACACTTACGAACAAAAAAATTACGAAGCCGTGGAAGGTTTGATGTACGAAACTGTAATCGAAATAATAATTTTGCATAGAAGTATAATCTACCTAAAGCAACGGGAATTGTAATTCTAATTTTTTTTTCAAAATATTTTATTTATATTCGAATAATTGATTATTTTTGTACCTTTGAAAAATAGCATAATCAGATATTTATAATGGAACTACAGAGCATTAAGCAGCGATTTGGAATTATCGGCAACAACGATGAGCTCAACAGAGCTTTGGACATCGCAATGCAAGTTGCTCCTACCGACATCTCAGTGCTAGTAATCGGTGAATCAGGCGCGGGCAAAGAGCATATCCCGCAAGTGATTCATGCAATGAGTGCAAGAAAACACGGTCCGTATATAGCAGTAAACTGCGGTGCAATACCGGAAGGAACTATCGACAGCGAACTGTTCGGACACGAAAAAGGCTCATTTACCAGTGCCAACGAGATGCGAAAAGGATATTTTGAAGTGGCTGACCACGGCACAATATTCCTTGACGAAGTGGCAGAATTGCCGCTCAGCACTCAGGTAAGGCTTCTGAGAATTTTGGAAAGCAAGGAATTTATGAAAGTAGGCTCCAGCAAAGTTCAGAAAACAGACGTAAGAGTAGTAGCGGCTACAAATGTTAACGTAGCAAAAGCCGTAAAAGAAGGCAAATTTCGCGAAGACTTGTATTACCGTTTGAATTCTGTACAAATAAATATCCCGCCTTTGAGAAACAGAGGCAACGATATCATATTGCTGTTCAGAAAGTTTGCAGCAGATTTTGCAGACAAATACCAAATGCCGACTGTTAGACTTGAGGAATCGGCTCAATCTGTACTCCTCTCCTACCGATGGCCGGGAAATGTAAGACAACTGCGAAATGTTACTGAACAGATTTCAATCATAGAAGAGCAAAGGTCGGTTACAGGTGAAATTATAAAAAAATATCTTCCTGATTTTCAAGAAGAAAAGCATCCGGCAATTTATACCGAAGAACCTAAACATATCGACAACACTCCGGCTAATACGCCAAACGATTGGAAAGCAGAAAGAGAGTTGCTCTACAAAGTATTGCTCGATATGAAAAACGATATCGCCGCCATGAGAAAAGATATACAACAATTGCTCAACGGCGGAATTGTAGCTCAGGAACCAAAAACAAGAACTGCTTATTTCAACGAAACCGATGAATACGGCAATGGTACAATTATTCATACCAATACCGATATACATCATAATTCGGAGCTTCATGACAACAACAATGTGATTGATACTGAAGAATATGTGGAAGACAACCTCTCGCTCATGGATTCGGAATACACATTGATAAAAAAGGCTCTGGAAAAACACAACGGAAAACGCAAAGCCGCCGCTCAGGAACTCGGTATTTCTGAACGAACTTTGTACAGAAAACTAAAAGAATATAATCTCAGCAAATGAAAAAACTGAAGTTATACACCTTATTATTATTGATGACGTTTATGACTTTGGCTCAGTCTTGCGGCATTTACTCATTTACGGGAGCATCGTACGGTACAGCAAAAACTGTAAGTATCGATTACTTTCAAAACCGTTCGACTTACGTAAATGCATCTCTCAGTAATACAATTACCGAGAATCTCAAAGACAAATTTATGAGTCAGACTCCGCTAACATTGATAAAATCAGGTGGCGACCTTCATTTTGAAGGTACAATTACCGGATACACAATTACAGCGGTAGGTATCAAATCGGGAGAAACTGCAAGTTACAACCGTTTGACTATCAAACTGAAAGTAATTTTTACAAACGAAACAGCTCCCGAAAACGATTTCAGCAAAGAGTATTCGAGATATGCTGATTACGATGTATCTCAATCATTTGCTACAGTGGAATCATCGCTCGTAGAAGAAATTGTAGAACAATTGATCGACGACATCTTTAATGATTCTGTTGTTAACTGGTAACAATCAGTACAACAAAAAAATAGAATGCAACTATAAAAAACGAAATATAAGGAAATATAAACAAAAATCAACTGACTATGACACCAAAACAATTTTTCAAATATTTGCAAGAGCCTGATCAGATGACTGACAGCTCAGTAGTAGAGTTGGAACAACTTATCAAACAGTTTCCATATTTTCAAACTGCGCATTTGCTCTATTTGCAAGCCTTGAAAAAAATCAACACTAAGTTGGTAAAAGAAAAATTGCCAACCGAGGCTTTGTATATTGCCGACAGATCAAGACTTTATAATTTGCTCAAAGACAATACAAAGGTAGAAATCACTACTACAAAACCTGTTAACGAAGGAAAAATTGTTGAAAAAGATGCAAATACAACCAACGATGTTGCAACAACCGTTACTACAGAAAACACATCTGAAAAAGCAGCAAACACTGCTACTACAAAAACTATAAAAACCGAATTAATTAAAAATCCGGGAGTTGCGCCCAAAAAGGTAACTGACGATGAACGCAAAGCAAATCACGAAAATCTCGTAAAAGATTTCTTTGATATCCGCGAAGAAAGCAATTACGAAACCGTGGCTACAAACGTTCAAGAAGACGGAACTATAAAATCTGCTGCTTCACAATTTGCATCAGATGTCAATATAAATCAGGCTGTTATAGTTAATCAAAAATCTTCGGATTCTGCATCTGCGAAACCGAAAGAACAAACTACAACAACCACTACCACTACAACAACCGTAACTACAGAAACCAAAACCGAGGACAACAAAGCCGCTGCTGCTACTGTAGCTGCATCAAGCAGTACAATCCTCGACAAAATAGCTTCTCTGAAAAAAGAGAAAGAAGAATACAACAAAAAATTAGCAGAAGAAGCCGAAGCCGCTAAACAAAAGGCTCTCAAAGAAGCTCAGGAAGCAGAAGAAGCTAAAGCTGAGGCTGAAAGAAAATTAAGAGAAGCCGAAGAAGCCAAGAGAAAAGCTGAGGCTGAAGCTCAAGCGGCTAAAGAAAAAGCGGAAAAAGAAGCAGCTGAAATTGCAGCTGCTAAAAAGAAAGCGGAAGAAGAAGCCGAAAAGGCGAGAAAAGAAGCAGAAGAAGCTCGTCAGAAAGCTGAAAAAGAAGCAGCTGAAGCTGCCGCAGCTAAAAAAGCTTTGGAAGAAGCCGAAGCTGCAAAGAAAAAAGCTGAAGACGAAGCCAAGAAAGCATCTGAAACTGTTACTACTGTTACAACTACCACTGTTACAACAGAAACCGTTACAGAAGAAAAACCTGCTGAAGAATCGAAACCGATGACTGCCGCAGAAAAATTAATGGCACGTCTCAACAGCTACAAAGCGAAAGAAAAACAAGAAGAATCTTCAACCACTACTACAACTACTACAGAGACAAAAGAAGAAAAACCGGAAAGTGAAAAAAATCTCGTAGACAAATTCCTTGAAGAAAATCCTCACATGGATCGCAACAAGGAAGTAAAAGCCGGTGATTTGGGTCAAGATTCTGTAAAACAACCTGAACTTTACTCTGAAAAACTTGCAAAACTGTATATTCAACAAAAACTTTTCGACAAAGCAATCGCAAGCTACGAAAAATTAAATTTGAAATATCCAGAAAAAAGTGATTACTTTGTGGCAAAAATCGAAGAGATTAAAAAACTGAAAAATAATCAATAAATAAATCATGTATACAACTTTAATAGTATTAATCGTAATAGCAGCCGTATTGTTGATACTCATAGTATTAGTACAAAACAGCAAAGGCGGTGGCTTAGCATCAAACCTCAGCGCAGGAACCCAATTCGGCGGCGTGGCAGAACAGAAAAGCAAACTTGAAAAATACACTTGGGGATTGGTAATCGCTATTTGTGTATTGAGCATTATCGCCAGCCTTAGCGATGGTAACAGAGCTACTGTTACTAAATCTGATGTTGGTGAAAAACTCAACCAAACAACTGTTCCACAACAACCAAACAACAATTTGATTGTTCCTCAACAAAATCCACAGCCTGAAAAATAATTGATTTATTTTCAGACTAATAAAAAGCTGCTTTCAAAAATCATGAAGGCGGCTTTTTTTTTGCATATTATAAATGAGGAGCCCGATTCTATAACAAAATTTCGGCTTATAGGTCAAATTGCAGGCTGAATAATCACCTGTTTTTAACAGTTTATCTACACCATTTCCTATCTTTGAGACTTCTGCTTGAAGCATATCGGGGCAATGCCGGGGAACACCCTGTAAGAAATAGAGCCGAGAGGGAGAATACGCCTTCTATCAGGTTGTTGGTGTTTGACTTTTCGTCTATCATTATCGGATTGGGTGTCAATATTTTACGATCAACAGGTTCTAACAATTTTCTGTTTTTGAGTATCGTGCAGCGCTCGATTACATATCCGTTTTTATTCCATGTTGCCATGCCTCAAAATCCGTCGGCACCCACCACAATTCAACAGCCGTTTTCCCGGAAAGATTATTTTGAGTTGCGAGTCGAAAAGTTTTCGGTTAACATTATTCCATTCTTTTCGGGATTGTAAACCAGGTTGTACATATCGATGTAATACATCAGCATATTTCTAATTAGCTGTCATGCGTTGCTGCGGATGTGAATTGTATTGCGTATGGTGTGTTCCTTGTTTTACGTTCACATCTGATTTTTTTATAAAATTTATAGCCTGTGCAAATATCGGCTGTCCGAAATATTTTGTATCTTTGCCAATGATATTTTTTTAAAGAATTTAGTAAATACGAATAATCACTTACTAAACAATATATCAAAAAAAAAAGTTCTCAGCAAAAATTACCGAGAACTTTTTTAGTTTTATTCTACATAAACACGTTTTACACGTTGATTAATTCCGGTAAGAATTTCGTATGGAATAGTTCCGATAGCATTTGCCATTTCTATAAGTTTGAGATTGCTACCAAAAATCACAACCTCATCTCCTACTTTGCAATCTATTCCGGTAATATTTATCATACACATATCCATACAAATATTACCAATAATCGGAGCGCGACGTCCGTTGATTTCCACAAAAAGATTGCCGTTACCAAATTTACGATTAAGACCGTCGGCATATCCTACCGGAATCAATGCAATGCGCGACTCACATGTTACATGTCCTCTCCTGTTGTAACCCACAGTTTCGGTCGGCGGGATGTGCTTGATTTGTACGATGTTGGTTTTCCATTTTGAAATACCCATCAATTGGTCGGTTGCTTGATATGCCACACCATAAAGTCCGATACCAAGACGAACCATGTCAAACTGATATTGTGTAAGTCGTTCAATACCAACCGAATTACAAATATGTCTTAACGGTTTTACACCTGTTTTTTCGCAAATATAATCTGCCATTTTTGTAAAACGTTCGGTTTGAAGTACCGAAAACGCATCTTCAGACTCGTCGTCAGCAGCTACAAAGTGTGTAAACATCGACTTGATGTCAATTATATCTTTATTTGAATTATACAATTGACAAAAATCATCAAGTTCACTCTCCATAAATCCTGAACGGTGCATACCGGTATCAAGTTTTATATGAACAGGATAATTTTTAATATTACGATTGCGAAGTATTTCGATAAAATTTTTGGTACGCTCGGTTGAGAATAATACCGGCTCAAGTCGGTAATTTGCAAGCTGTTTGTAGTTTCTCAAATCGTAATTCATTACCAAAATAGGCATTGTGATATTTCTGCGTCTCAATGCGATACCTTCCTCAGCAAATGCCACACAAAGATAATCAACTCCATTGTTCTGAAGCGTATTCGCCAATTGGTACGAACCTGATCCATAACAATTTGCTTTTACCATTGCAACCATCTTGGTCTGAGGTTTCAACAACGAACGATAATAATTAAGATTGTGTTTTAGCGCAGTAAGACTCACTTCCAAAACTGTATCATGATTTCCAATATTAAAAAAGTCAAATATATCTGCAAAATCATCGTACTTACTACCCTTGAAAATAATTCCGCGGTTCTGATATTCCAAAACATTGAAATTGTCGATATAATCTTGTACCGTATCGTATTTTGTAATCTTAATATCATCGTTGTGAGGAATTTGCGCGTAATAACCTATGAAAACAATCTTGTTGATACCAGCACTTTTGGCAAGGAAAAACAATTCTGCGAAAAACTCATCCGCTGTTAAATCCTCAAAATCCGGATTCATTATCACTGCCGTACGACCGTTGAACTGATGCTGACGAGCAAGAAAATCAAATGTTTTGGAAACTGAATAGATATTGTTAACTGTTGAAAACAAAGAAATTATACCCATACAATCTTCAGCATCCCGCATTTTTATTTGGTCGTCGGGAGTTGACAAGCCAAGGAAAATACGGTTGTGAACCTCAGGATTAAACAAACCGCTTTTTACTAAATAGCATAAGCAATGAGCCGCATCCTCTGCATGAATATTGTCACAAAACGGAATTCGTACTTTGTACGATTTTTTATTTTCCATTTCGTTGACAGTTACTTCGCCGTAAGTTTCTGTAAAAGAGTAAACAAAATCGAACTCGTCGTCACTGAAAATCACATTATCCATCTTCTCGATTGTAGAAATCGACGGAAAACAATATTTGTCCGGAATCTGAAGGATGGCTACATCAAAACCGTTTGTGATATTAGAAACATTTTCCAAAAAATCGAGTTCGTCAATATAACGCAATGTTGTAAAAACCTTGAAATCAGGTTTCAACAACGAATACATCCAATCTTTTACTGAGCAAGTACCTTCGCGGTTTGGAACTGCAATTACTCTACCGCCAAAATTTCGGAATGTTGCAATTATATACTGATTGATAGCCTGCGATACCGATGCTACAATAAGAAATGCTGCATCAGGATAGTCACTGTAGTTTTCTGGCAAGGTGTTAACTACAAATATTCTTACACCCAAAGCATACATCCTTTCAATCGGATTAGCAGGATCTTTGAATTTTCTAAAATCAAAAAATACCGAGTCCGGCAATGCAGCTGTACATGCCGACCTTATTATTATACGCCTGCCGATAAGATTTTCCGGTCCTATTTTTGACAAGGCGTTAACTGTGTTTGCAATTTCTGTAACAGTAAATTCCATGATTCAATAAAAAATCTGTGTATAGCGACCGCAAAGTTACATCTTTTTTCTACATCATGTACCATAAAATCTGCATTCCGATATTTGATAAAATAAATATCGCAAAAAAGATCTCTGAAAACAAACCTTGCTTCATATTGAAAAAAACTGTTACATAAAGCATTGTAACCGGCATCAACAACATCTTGAAGGTCTGAATTCCGAAAAACGGTGTTAATGTTATAATAAGAATTAACAAAAACAATATAAAGAAAAGCCGATAAGTACGACTTTCAAACAAATTGTATTTCGGATATTCCTGACTAATTATAACACTCGATATAAGTACAAGCAAAAGATGTGTACCAAAACAAATCAACTCATTATGAGTGACTTTTAAATTCAATCCTACTGAAAATTTCTGCACATAATAATCGGCAAGAGGTTGCAATGTATCTTCAAAAATATAATACAACGATACATAGAAAAACATCGGCGTTAAAAAACCGATAATATAAACTGCAAACTCTCTAAAAGGATACGGACGGAAAATTACGTATGCCAACAATCCGATAATCAACAATACTGTAGCCGGCAAACAAAACAATGCCGCAAGTCCGAAAAAAAATCCGCCGTCAAAAAAATGAAATGTAGCATCGTCCTTGCCGTGCGACGACAATATCTTGTAAAATCCCAATATCACAAAAATATTTGCTATCTGTTCGGGCAAAAATGTACTGATAGGAATATACGACAACGCCAATACCATATATATCAATACAAACATCGTAGATTTTGCTCTGGTAAGTTCAAATTTATTATTCATTACCACTACCAGAAAAACCTCTACGAACAAGAAAAATAGCGATATTACTTGTGTACCAATACTTACATTACCTCCAAACAAAAGGTTGTAAATAGTATTGAACAACGGTGTACCATTGGCAGGTACACTGATAAAACGTGCAGTTAACGGCAAAAACATCGAAACACTCATCAAGGCAATCAACACAAAGGTAACTGCCAATATTTCCATGCCATTTTGTTTTACTTCTTTCAGTATCATAGGTCGGTAACAAAGATTTTTGCAAAATTAAAAAAAAATATTCATTTAATTTTCATGTTTTAATTATCTTTACAGCCGAAATTAAAATATTGATTTTACAAAATTATGAATGTATTACTTATAGGATCAGGCGGCAGAGAGAGTGCATTGGCGTGGAAAATTTCTCAAAGCCAATACCTCACAAAACTCTTTGTTGCTCCGGGCAATCCGGGAATTGCAAACTTCGCAACCAACCTCGATATCAAAGTTTCTGATTTTGACGGTATTATAAAAGCTATCAAAGATAATCAGATAGACCTCGTAGTTGTTGGTCCGGAAGTGCCTCTCATCGACGGTATCACCGACAGAATCATCGCTGAAAAAGATATTAAAATTCCATTGGTGATTGGTCCCAAAAAAGACGGTGCTCAATTGGAAGGCAGCAAAGATTTTGCTAAACAATTCATGGTACGCCACAATATCCCGACTGCTAAATACAAAACATTCAACGCTGATACATACAACGATGCCGTTGAATTCTTGAAAACTCTCAAAGCTCCTTACGTTTTGAAAGCCGATGGTCCGGCTGCCGGCAAAGGCGTAATTATCGAAAACAATTTTGACATCGCCTGCAAAGAACTCAAAGAGATGTTCGACGGCAAATTCGGTAAATCATCTGCTGAAGTAGTTATCGAAGAATTTCTTTCCGGTATCGAACTTTCTGTATTCGTACTCACCGACGGCAGAGGCGGTTACGTAATTCTTCCGGAAGCCAAAGACTACAAACGTATCGGCGAAAACGACGAAGGTCTCAATACAGGCGGTATGGGTAGCGTTTCTCCTGTTCCTTTTGCTGACAAAGAATTTATGCAAAAGGTTGAAGACAAAATCATAAGACCTACAATTCACGGACTTTTGGTTGACAATATAGAATACAAAGGATTCATCTTCTTCGGACTCATCAACGTAGAAGGCGAACCTTACGTAATAGAATACAACGTAAGAATGGGCGACCCCGAAACCGAATCTGTAATGATGAGAATAGATTCCGACCTCTTGGAACTAATGCGCTCAGCAGCTGCCGGAACTCTCGCAGGCAAAGATATCAAAATAAAACCCGAAACAGCAGCTACAGTAGTATTAGTATCAGGCGGATATCCGGGAGATTACAAAAAAGGTCTTGAAATTTCAGGTTGCGACAAAGTAACTGATGCTCAAGTATTCCATGCCGGTACAAAAATCAAAGACAACAAACTTGTAACCGACGGCGGACGTGTAATCGCGGTAACAGCACTCGGCAACGATATCAACTCTGCACTCGCAACAGCATTAGAAGACGCCAACAAAATAACATTCGACGGCGTTTACCACCGCAGAGACATCGGAAAAGATTTGCTCAAATACGTAAAAAAATAATTGTAGAAACGTCATAATATGGCGTCTCCACGGAAAATTCACCGTGAACCACACGAAAAAACAAGATAAATTAATTCAAACAAACATCCTTATAAATTATGGCAAATATTCCAGAATTTAAGTACGCCCCGATGTTTCAGACGGGCAAAGACGACACTGAATACTATCTTCTTACAAAAGAAGGCGTTTCTGTGGGTGAATTTGAAGGCAAACCGATGTTGAAAATCACACCGGAAGCCCTTACAAAACTCTCACAACAAGCATTTCACGATGTATCTTTCATGTTGAGAAGATCTCACAACCTTCAAGTTGCAAAAATCCTCAGAGACCCGGAAGCATCTGAAAACGATAAATATGTAGCTCTTACATTCTTACGCAACGCCGAAGTAGCTTGCAAAGGTCAACTCCCACTCTGTCAGGATACCGGTACAGCAATTATCCACGGCGAAAAAGGTCAACAAGTTTGGACAGGTTTCTGCGACGAAGAAGCTCTCTCAAGAGGTGTTTACAATACATACACTCAAGACAACTTGCGTTACTCTCAAAACGCACCTCTCTCGATGTACGAAGAAAAAAACACACGTTGCAACCTCCCTGCTCAAATTGACATCGAAGCTACTGAAGGAATGGAATACCGTTTCTTGATGGTAACAAAAGGCGGCGGTTCTGCCAACAAAACATATCTCTACCAAGAAACTAAAGCCAGAATCCAAAATCCGGGTACATTGGTTCCGTTCCTCGTAGAAAAAATGAAATCATTAGGTACAGCAGCATGTCCTCCATACCACATCGCATTTGTAATTGGCGGTACATCAGCAGAAAAGAACCTTTTAACTGTAAAACTTGCTTCTACACACTATTACGACAATCTCCCGACAACAGGCGACGAAACCGGACGTGCATTCCGTGACGTAGAACTCGAAAAAGAACTCCTTCAAGAAGCATACAAAATCGGTCTCGGTGCACAATTCAGCGGCAAATACATGGCTCACGACGTAAGAGTAATCCGTTTGCCACGCCACGGCGCAAGCTGCCCGATAGGTTTGGGTGTAAGCTGCTCAGCTGACAGAAACATCAAAGCAAAAATCAACAAAGACGGTATCTGGATCGAAAAAATGGATGACAATCCAACCGAACTCATTCCGGAAGAATTGCGTCAGGCAGGCGAAGGCAACGCTGTTAAAATCGACCTCGACCAACCAATGAGCGAAGTTTGCAAAATACTTTCAAAATATCCGGTTGCAACACGTCTTTCATTAAACGGTACAATAATCGTAGGACGTGACATCGCACACGCAAAACTCAAAGCAAGACTCGACGCAGGTGAAGACTTGCCACAATACATGAAAGATCACCCTGTATACTACGCAGGTCCGGCAAAAACTCCGGCAGGAATGCCTTGCGGTTCTATGGGACCAACCACAGCCAACCGTATGGACCCATACGTTGACGAATTCCAAGACCACGGCGGTTCACTTATCATGTTGGCAAAAGGCAACCGTACACAAACCGTTACCGATGCATGCAAAAAGCACGGCGGATTCTACCTCGGCTCTATTGGTGGTCCGGCTGCTATCCTTGCTCAAAACAACATCAAATCTATCGAATGTGTTGAATATCCGGAACTTGGAATGGAAGCTATTTGGAAAATCCGCGTAGAAGATTTCCCGGCATTCATCCTTGTAGACGACAAAGGCAACGATTTCTTCAAACAGTTGAAACCTTGCACCGGTTGTACAATCATTTCGTAAATTCATTTTTTTTTATCATATAGTTTAACTATGCTCAGGCTGTCCCTAAAAAGACAGCCTTTTTTTATACCACAAAAATCCACAACTCTTTCTTTTAACTTTTTTAATATCAAATTATACAAATAATACGACCAATATATGTTATCTAAACTGTAAATTTGGCGATTTTACGCACTTTTGACTGAAAAAATTTTGCGATTTTACGCACTTTTGACTGAAAAAATTTTGCGATTTTACGCAAAAGAGATTATTTTTGCAAAAAGATAAGTCATAACACCATGATATTCAAGCGAAAACTATACAACAAGATGTTGCTCTGGAAACAGCAACGTAACGGCGAAACAGCCTTGCTTATAAAAGGAGCAAGACGCGTGGGAAAATCTACATTAGTGGAAGATTTTGCACGCAACGAATATAAAACATATATCCTAATTGATTTTGCCAATATATCTCAGAAAATCAACGCCTTGTTTAACGATATAAGCGATTTAGACTTCTTTTTTATGCGTTTGCAAATCGAAACAGGTATCACTCTTTATCAAAGGGAATCGGTAATAATTTTTGACGAAGTACAACTAAAACCAGCCGCACGTCAAGCCATAAAATATTTGGTAAAAGACGGCAGGTACGACTACATCGAGACAGGTTCGTTGCTCACGCTCAAAAAAAATGTCCAAAATATTGTGATACCTTCGGAAGAAACGCGCCTTACGCTTTATCCGATGGACTTTGAGGAGTTTTATTGGGCGACAGGCAACCAGACCACCCATACAATACTGCAAAAGTTTTGGGAAATGAAACGTCCGCTTGAAACTTCTCACCGGAAACTTATGCGAGACATCCGCCTTTATATGCTGGTTGGCGGAATGCCACAAGCCGTGGATACATATTTAAAAACCAACAATTTGCAGATGGTTGACGAAAAAAAACGCGAAATCATAGAACTTTATAAAGATGATTTCAACAAGATTGATTCCACCGGACGTGCATCACAACTATTTGCCTCTATTCCCGGACAATTAACAGGCAATGCAGGGCGTTATCAAGTGTCAAGCGTGTTGAAAAATCAAGATGCGCAGAGGGTTGCGTCTGTGGTGGCAGATATGGCAGACAGTATGACAATTTCGCTGGCATATCATGTCAACGACCCGAATGTGGGTATGCCGATGACAAAAAACCTCTACCGCTACAAGATGTTTACTGCCGATACGGGACTATTTGTAACGTTAGCTTTTCACGACAAGGCTTTTACAGAAAACGTTATTTACAGCAAACTTCTTAGCGACAAATTGGATACAAATCTTGGTTATATCTACGAAAATCTTGTTGCTCAAATGCTTGTAAGTGCCGGCTACGAATTGTTTTACCACACATTCCCTGCTGACAGCAACCATAATTACGAAATAGATTTTCTAATCTCCAAGGGCAACAAACTTAGTCCGATAGAAGTAAAATCTTCCGGTTACAAAACTCACAAATCGCTTGACGCATTTTGTGAAAAATATTCTTCGCGCATCGGAGAACGTTATCTGATATATTCCAAGGACTTTGCCAAAGACGGTGCAACAACTTGTCTGCCTGTATATATGACGGGGTTGGTATGATATAAATATTTATAAGTAAAGCGGAGAGTTTAAAAACTTACGATTTTACACTCCCCGCCTGATTTATATCGTCAATCTATGCCCGTATTTTAATTAATAACCGCCAAATAACTTTTTCATTTAATTTTTCAACAGCCAATTAAAACAAAAAAACCCGTGGTAAAAGAATTACCAACGGGAATTTCCAAATATCAATAACAATTACGATTCAACAGCCTCATCTACAGTCTGTACTTCAGCATTAGACGACTTTGAACCCTTATGCAGCCAAATATACGCCTCGTTAATACGGTTGACTATACTTTGACTAACCTCATCTCCAAACACGGCTTTTACACAAAAAAGCGACATCAATTTTTCATACGCTTCTTCAGCTGCCTGTCTTGTACGCGCAAGCATTTTTTTACGTTGTTCACGATAGCTGTTGCGCTCAGCATAAAGTTCACGAAACAGTGTTATATTCTGTTCCATGTCTTTGATAATTACATCAAGCTCCGAAGCCTTCAAAACTTTTGCAGGAGCTTTTTCTTTAACAGATTCTACAGCAATGGAAATCTTAGCAATCGTGTCAAAATAACTTCTTGACTTAAAACGCTCGGCATTTTCCATCACCTCAGTAAGACCAACCGCCGCCTTGCCTATCTCTGTATTTTCAAGAGATGCAAAACTCGAAAAAATTCTTTTTAATACACCGAATTTTTTCTCCAATTCGTTAAAAATAGAAATTAGATTCTGAGTTCTAAACTTAGTACTCACCATTTTGGCGGCTTCGTCAAAATCTGCTAAACTGCTTTTGAATGTGGTAAGCATCGCAACCACGCTTTCATCAGTTGAGGCCTCCCCCTCTTTCTGAACCAAGTGCAAGAAAGTCATTGCTTCTCCGTTCTTAAAAACGCTTGGATTTTTTGCATTTATAATTCTCATATCCTTAAAAAATTTAAAGTTAATAAAAACATATAATTGTAAATCGCAAATTATTTTCTATTGATTTACGCCACAAAGATAATAATAATATTTCAATTGTGCAAATTTATTTTTGTTTTGATTAGATTTTACTACTATTTTATCATGATTTTCTACAAAAATAATCACAAAAAAGTGCCTTACAGCAATTATATGGCACTTTTTCGCTTAAATGTTAAATAATCTTAAATCATAATTTACATATTATTTTTTTATCTCATTTGGGGTTAATTTCTAAGGTTTTACAGTTATAATTTTTACTATAAATATATCATAATAAAGTAAAATTTTACTTATGAAAACTTTTGCGGAACTCTCCAAAGATTTTTTTTTATACTCAAAATAATTTTGCGGAACGCTCCAAAGGTTTTTCTCAAACTCAAAATATACTTGCGGAACGCTCCAAAGGTTTTTCTCAAACTCAAGATGTACTCGCGGAACGCTCCAAAGGTTTTTCTCAAACTCAAGATGTACTCGCGGAACGCTCCGAAGGTTTTTCTCAAACTCAAGA